>JALYSW010000365.1 GCA_030854615.1 Gemmatimonadota bacterium | reverse complement strand
GCTCTTCGCGCGCGCTGCCGGAACACGGGACGCCCTTCATCATCCTCGGCGCCGACATGGTGCTGGCCGCCCTGCCAGCCTCGCCGGTGCAACTCGCGCACGCCTGCCAGGCCCTCGGCTTCCAGCTTGCCGCGCCCGCGACGTGGGGTGATGAGCTGATTGCGGAAAGCTGCCTCGAACAGCTCGCCGACTACGAGCACCCATCCGCGGTGATGTGCAGCTGCCCTCTCGTCACCGAGCGGCTCACCCGCGCGAGCACGACACTCGAACCGTTCATGCTGACCTTCGCCTCGCCCCCGGTCGCGACCGCGCGCTACATCCGCGCCGCATTCAGCGGGCAGGCGCTGCACATCACGTACGCCGGCGCGTGTCCCGGAGCAGACGACGAGTCGATCGACGCCCGCGTGCGCCCGGCCGATCTGCTGGATGAATTCGTCCAGCACGGCATCGTCCTCGGCGCGCAGCCCAACTGCTTCGATGCGCTCGTGCCACTCGACCGCCGGCGATTCTACTCGCTTCCCGGCGGCGTTCCGGCGCGCGAGCACGTCGAGCGCGTCTCGCGTCGCGCGTTCATCGAGCTCACCGGCGATGACGCCGTCATGGAGCTCACACAGCAGCTCATCGACCAAACTCCCGCACTCTTCGACATCGCGCTTCCGCTCGGCTGCGCGTGCGCTGGCGCAGGCGAACACGCGATGCGTGGTAATCCGCGCGGCGGCCTGCTCGGGCTCGAGCCGCCGCGCGCGCGCCAGAAGGTGCTCGATCAGTCGGTGCAGGTCGATGTGTCGCAGACCCTACAGGAGCTGTGCGCGCTGCAGATGAGCAGCGGCGAGGAGCGCGCCGACATCGAGGTGCATCTCGCGGCGGACAGCGCACCCGCCGCGAGTCCCGTCATCGATGTGCCGGAGGCCACCACCGTCGACTACGGTGCACTCGACGAGGCGCTCGACCGCGCGCTCACGGTAGCTCCGCTACCAGTCAAGGCCGAAGTCGAAACTCCGGCCGCGGTCGTAGCCGAGGCGATCGTGGCCGAAGAGATCGTGGCCGAAGAGATCGTGGCGACGTCGATTCTGCGACGGCGTCCGGTGGTGATTCGCGCGCCCGCTGCCCTGCCGCGCCACGCGAGCGCGAGTGGAGAGGTGGTGCCGCGCGCATCGCTCGCGGTACTCCGTCGCGCACTCGCGCGCATCGCGAAGCGCAAGGCGCGCCGCCAGCCGAAGGTCGAGCGCGCTCGTCGCGAGCGCGCGGTCGAGATCCGCGATGGACTCGTGCGCGGCCCGATTCGCACTCCGCGCTCGCTCGCGATCGCCGGCGGCGCGGATCTTCCCCGCCCCGTTCCGCCGCCTCCCGCGCGCCATCGTCCGCGTACGATGCTGGAGCTGTAGCCGCGCGCTAGAGGTTCAGCGCCTCGCGCGCTCCCGTGATCACGAACTGCGTCGCCACCGCGGCGAGCAGCAGCCCCATGATGCGCGTCATCACGCGAATCCCCGTCTGTCCCATCAGGCTGACGAGCCGGTCGCCCGCCCGCAGCGTCAGCCAGCAGATGATCACCGTCAGCCACACGGATCCATAAACCGCGGCATTCCCAGCGAGCGTGTGCGACTGTCCGGACAGCACCATCACGGTCGAGATCGCACCCGGGCCGGCGAGCATCGGCATCGCAAGCGGCGTGAGCGCGACGTCCTCCTTCTCCTGCCCTTCGACGATCTCCTCGGTGCTTTCCTGCGTGCTCCGCTGGCCGCGCAGCATGTCCAGCGCGACGAGCCACAGGATCAATCCACCAGCGATGCGAAATGCGGGGAGCGTGATGCCGAAGACCTTGAAAATCGCGGTGCCTGCGATGCCGAACACGGTCATCAGCAGTCCTGCCGCGATGCACGCGCGAAGCGCCGTCTTGCGGCGCTGCGCTACCGACTGTCCCTGTGTGATCACCAGATACGTCGGGATGACGGCCACCGGATCTACGATGAAGAGCAGTGACGTGAAGGTGACGATCGCGAACTGCAGATAGGTCATCATCGGTCGTCGTACTCGTGCAGCGCGGCGTGGAGCACCTCGCGCAGCCGCGCTTCGCGGTCTGGCCCCTCAGGCACACCCGCGGCCGCCGCGCCGAACTGCACGAGCATCTCCTGCTCGACGAATGCCGGCGTCGCCTCGACACCGAGCTCCTCGATGGAGCGCTTCGCGAGCTGCCGCAGCGCAGCGCGCGTCGCCGGCTCGAGCGCCGCGAGTCCCGCCGGATCGCGCGGCGG
>JALYSW010000321.1 GCA_030854615.1 Gemmatimonadota bacterium | reverse complement strand
CCTTCGCGCTCCCGCGCTCGCTGAGCGTGCTCCCGCAGTGGATCGTGGCGGTGATCGTGGCCGTGCTGCTCGCCGCTGCGATCGTGACGCACTACATCCACAAGCCGCATCTCAATCAGGTATTCGGTTTCTCACTGCTCGGATTGATCACCGTCGCGCAGCTCTACTCGCTCGGCACGCTCATCGCCGCGCTGCCGAAGCACACGGAGCCTGCGTCCCGGCTGCTCGAGTCGGCCGCGGTGCTCTGGGTGACGAACATGATCGTCTTCGCCGTCTGGTATTGGCGACTCGACGCCGGCGGCCCGAACGCGCGCGACACCCGCATCGCGCACGTGCGCGGCGCCTTCCTCTTCCCGCAGATGTCGATCATCGCCCCTGGCACGAACGGCAAGTCGATGGCCGAGGTCGAACAGTGGCGCCCCCGGTTCGTCGACTACCTGGCGATCTCGTTCTACACGTGCACGGCGTTCTCGCCCACCGACGTGCCGGTGCTCTCACGCTGGGCGAAGATGATGATGATGGTCCAGGCGGGAATGTCGCTGACGACGGTCGCACTGCTGGCCGGCCGCGCGGTGAACATCCTGTAGCGCCAGCGGAGTCTTGCCGGCGTGCAGAGGAGCGGGCGAGCGCGTATCATCCCCCGATCCCGCAACGCCTGGCTTCTCACCGCACATCACCTCGGATGACGGCAACGACCATCGACCTCGCCACCGCACGCCCCACGCTCATCGGGCTCGGCTACGACGCGAGCTCCTCCTTTCTTCGCGGCCCCGCGCTCGCGCCCGCGCGCATACGCGAGGAGCTACACTCATCGCAGTCGAACGGATGTAGCGAGAGCGGGCTACACGTGCTGGGCGCAGACGGACTCGCCGACGCGGGCGATCTCGATCTCCCCGCGACCTCCGCCGCGCGTGGAATGATCGAGAGCGGCATCCGCGCGCTGATCGAGAGTGGCGCGCGCCCGCTCTCCCTCGGCGGCGACCACTCGGTGTCGTATCCCGTGCTGCGCGCGCTCGGCCCGCTCGTGCCGGAGCTCACGATTCTGCAGATCGATGCGCACCCCGATCTCTACGGCGACTTCGAGGGCGACCGCTTTTCGCACGCGTGTCCGTTCGCGCGAATCATGGAGGAGAAGCTCGCGACGCAGCTCGTGCAGGTCGGGATCCGCACGATGAACGCGCTGCAGCGCGCGCAGGCCGAGCGCTACGGTGTGCAGGTAGTCGACATGCGGGCGTGGGCTGCGGGACAGCGTCCCGAGCTGCGCGGCCCGATCTATGTGAGCGTCGACATGGATGGGATCGATCCGTCATTCGTGCCGGGCGTCTCGCATCGCGAGCCGGGCGGCCTCACGGTGCGCGAGGTGGTGACCATCATCCAGTCGCTGCCGGGGCCCATCGTCGGCGCGGACGTCGTAGAGCTGAACCCGACGCAGGACGCGAGCGGCGCGTCGGCGACCGTCGCGGCGAAGCTCGTGCGCGAGCTCGCGAGCCGGATGATCGAAGCCGCGCCGGCGTCGTAACGTCCCTATTTGCGGCCGAGTGTTGCCAGCACGTCGGGGGTGAGCGCCCAAAGCAGACGTGCGCAGCGCGCCCCCGGCTTTCTCTCGAGCTCGAGCAGTACGGCACCACCCTTCTCGAAATCAACGTGCGAATCGATAAGCCCCGACAGCAGCCACGTGACGAGCACGCCAAGATGCGGCTCGTGTCCGACGATCGCCACGATCTTCGCGCGCCGCTGCGTCGAGAGCCACCTCGCGAACGCCGCCGGCGCCCTCTCGGGCTCGAGCGCGGTCACCGTCTCGATGTACGTGTCGCCGTATGCATCGGCGACGATCGCCGCGGTCTGCTGCGCGCGCACGAGCGAGCTCGCGGCGAGCACGTCGAGTGGCTTCACCCAGCGGCGCAGTCCGCGCGCCACCTTCGCCATCTCCTTTCGTCCGCGCTTCGTGAGCGGACGTTCTTCGTCCGGACGCCCTGTTTTCGCGAACGTCTCCCTATCTTCCGCGATCGCGTGTCGGATCACCAGCAGCTGCATCGTCATGAACTCGAGGTTGCGAGATGAAGAGGAAAGTGTCGCAGAGCTGCATTGCAGTGCTCGCGCTGCTCGAAGTGTTTGCATTTTCCGCGCGCGCAGGGAGCGCTGCCGATCACGAAGCTCGCTCCAGATGTCTACCTCATCGTGGCGCCCTCCGGCAACATGGTGGCGGAGACGTCGCCGAGCGGGATCGTGGTTGCCGGCGCGCAGTCCAGG
>JALYSW010000319.1 GCA_030854615.1 Gemmatimonadota bacterium | reverse complement strand
GGAAGCTCGCCGGCGAGTTCGAGCCGCAGATCGGCGTCGTACTATCGAACGTCGCGAAGGAAGAGGCGCGCCACTACGTGTTCTACCGCAAGGTCTTCGAGGCCGTGCTCGAGCGCGACCCGAACCGTGCGCTCGTTTCGGCCGCGGCGATCATGCCGTCGATCGACATGCCGGGAGTGAGCATGCCGAACTTCCGCGAGATGGCGGATGTAATCTGGCGCGCCGGTATTTATGGCCCGAGAGATTATCTCAAGATCGTCGAGGAGCAGATCAAGCATTGGGCGATCGATGCGCTCGAGGGACTCGATGCGACGGGGCGGCAGGCGCAGGAGAAGATCCTCGGCATCCCCAAGCGCCTCGAGCGCATCAGCGACGCGATGGAGACGCGCAGCAAGTCGAAGACCTTCTCTTTCGTCGTCGCGTTCTCGCGCGAGTTCGCGATGGAGTGAGCCGGCGGCTCAGCCGTTGGCTTCGCGCTGCAGCTCCGATAGCAGCTGCAGCGCCTGCAGCGGAGTGAGGTTGTTCAAATCCACTCCACGCAGCTTTTCCACCACCGGATTCGGAAGGCTCGCGAAGAGCGCGAGCTGCTCGGTTGCGGGCGCGGCATCGCGCAGCATCGCACCGGGCTGCACCACGTGGTGCTCGGCCTCGAGCAGCTTCAGCATCACACGCGCGCGGCTCACGACTGCCGTCGGCAAACCGGCGAGTCGTCCCACCTCAATACCGTACGAGCGGTCGGCGCCGCCGGGGATGAGCGTGTGCAGGAAGAGCACTTCGTCTCCCACCTCCCGCACCGCCACCGTGTAGTTGCGCACGGCCTCGCGCTCCTCGGCCAGCTGCGTCAGCTCGTGATAGTGCGTCGCGAACACCGTCTTGCAACCGATCGCATCGTGCAGGTGCTCGCTCACCGCCCACGCGATCGACACGCCGTCGTACGTCGACGTGCCGCGTCCGATCTCATCGAGCAGCACGAGGCTGCGCTTCGTGGCCGTGTGCAGGATCGCGCTCGTCTCCGACATCTCGACCATGAACGTCGACTGCCCGCGCACGAGATTGTCGCTCGCGCCGACGCGGGTGAAGACGCGGTCGACGATACCGATGCGCGCGAGCGACGCCGGGACGAAGCTTCCGATCTGCGCCATGAGCACGATCAGCCCGATCTGCCGCAGGATCGTCGACTTGCCCGCCATGTTCGGGCCCGTGAGGATGATCATCCGCGCGTCGTCGGTGAGCGAGACATCGTTGGGAATGAACTTGTCGCGCGGCATCATCCGCTCGACCACGGGATGGCGGCCGCCCACGATGTGCAAGGCGAAGTCGTCGCGCATTTCGGGGCGCGTGTACCCCTCGCGCGCCGCGACCTCGGCCAGCGCCGCGAGGACGTCGAGCTGGGCGAGGATCGATGCGGCGCACTGGAGCCGTCCGATTGCTGCGCCCGCGCGCGTACGCAACAGCTCGAAGAGCGCGCGCTCGCGCACCTCGATGCGCTCGCCCGCCGTGAGCACCTTCTCCTCGTACTCCTTGAGCTCGGGCGTCACGTAGCGCTCGGCACCCGCGAGTGTCTGCCGGCGCTGGTAGTCCGCCGGCACGTGCTCTCTGTTCGCGTTCGTGATTTCGATGAAGTAGCCGAACACCTTGTTGAAGCCGACCTTGAGCGACGCGATCCCCGTGCGCGTGCGTTCCGCGGTCTGGATGCGCGCGATCGCATCGCGGCCGCCGCGCTGCAGCGTGCGCATCTCGTCGAGCTCCGCATCGTAGCCGGCGCGGATCGCCTCCTCCTCACCGATGGTCACCGGCGGGCGATCGACGAGTCCGCGCGCGAGCTCTTCACTGAGCTCCGCGCAGTCATCCCACTTCGCGAGCAACTCGGTGACGACGCCCGCACTGCCCACCCGCCGTGCCGCCGATGCCACCGCGGGCAAACGTGCGAGCGATGCGCCGAGGGCGCCGAGCTCGCGTGGCGTGGCGCGGCCGGCGGCAGCCTTGCTGGCGAGACGCTCGACATCGCGTACGCCATCGAGGGCGGTGCGCAGCGTCTCGCGCGCGAGCGCGTCGTCGAGGAGCGCGCCCACGGCATCGAGGCGCGCGTCGATCGGCGCGCGCTCGGTGAGTGGAGTGAGGATCCACGAGCGCAGGAGGCGGGCGCCCATTGGCGTCGCGGTACGGTCGAGCACGTCGATGAGCGTGCCGCTCCGGTCGCCGCCCCGGAGCGATTCGACAAGCTCGAGATTGCGGCGCGTCATCTCGTCGAGCGGCATCGCACTCCCCGCGCGCTCGATGACGGGGCGCGCGAGATGCGGAATGCCCTGCGGCTGGAGCTCGTGCAGATAGCGAAGGAGCGCGCCCGCGGCGCCGACCGCCGGCGCATCGGCCGCGCCGATGCCGAACGCCTCGAGCGATGCGACTCCGAACTGCTGCCGGAGCGCATCCGTCGCGAGCGCGGGATCGAACTCCCAGCGTTCGCGCTCCGTGACGAGCGGTCCTTCGCCCGTGGGCCCGCGCGGCGACGGCGCGCTCTCGCCGCGGATCAGCACCATCTCGCTCGGCGCCAGGCGTGCGAGGAACGGCTCGAGGTCCGCGGTGCCGCAGACGATGAGGCGCAGCTCGCCCGTGGAGAGATCCGCGGCCGCGATTCCAGCGTGCGCGCCGGAGATGAGCAGCGCGCAGAGAAAGTTGTTGCGTGCGTGATCGAGCAGGTCATCCGCGAACGAGGCGCCCGGCGTGACCGTCTCGACGACCTCGCGACGGACGACACCCTTCGCGTTCTTTGCATCCTCCATTTGCTCGCAGATCGCGACGCGATAGCCCTGCGCGACGAGCTGGCGTAGATAGCCGCTCATCGCCTTTGCCGGTACACCGGCGAGTGGCACGTCGGCGGCGCCGCCGTTGTTGCGCGACGTGAGCGTGAGGCCGAGCACGCGCGATGCAATCTCGGCGTCCTCGTAGAACGTCTCGTAGAACTCGCCGAGCCGGTAGAGAAGGATCGCGCCGGGATTGCGCGACTTCATCGCGCGCCAGTGCTCCATCAGCGGCGTTTCACGACTCACCGCGCTTCGGCCTCCGTGACGTACACGGCGATTCGCTTCGCCTTCAGCTTCACCGCCGCGGCATCGGCCTGAGCACGTGTGTCGTAGAAGCCGACGCGCACGCGGTACGGCTTCGCGGTGCCGACCACGCGCGCATCGATGCCGCGATTCACGAGACTCTTGCGGAGACTCTCCGCCGCATCGCGCGTGGGATAGGCGCCGACCTGCACCGTGTACTTCCCGGAGACCGCTGGTGCGCGGGGCGGCGTGACCGTCGTGGTCGTCACTGCGGTGGTCGTCGTGCGCTTCGATGTCGACACGGTGGTCGTTGGCGCGGGCGGCGATGCCGGCGGAACAGGCTCCGTCTCGCGCGGTGGCGCGGAGGCGACCGACGTGGGCGGCGCCACGGGTCGTGCGCTGTCGACATGCACCGGCGCTGTCGCCACAGCCGCCGTGTCCATTCCATGACAGCGCTGCATCCAGAAGTCGATCTGGTTACGCTGCTCCACCTGTCCCCGGGTCGTGTTGTGCGCGGCGTCCGCGAGACTGCGGCACGCCGCCGGCGTCTGGTTCTTGTCGAAGTACACGCGCGCCATCCAGAACGATGCGCGCGCGCGCGAGGGACTCGCCGGATGGTCGATCACGAGCCGCTGCAGATGCGCGAGCGCCTGATCATTGTCGCCGCGTGTCATCTCGAGCTGGGCGAGACGAAGCAGCGCATCCTCATTGCGCGGCGACAGCGGAAACTCGATGATGATGCGCCGCAGATCCTTCTCCGCATCCGCAGCCGTCGCCGCGACGACCGCGCGCCAGTACAGCGCGTCCACGTAGCGCGGTGAGCCGGCGGACGCCGTGTCGATCTCGTGCTGCACGAGCGCGCGCGCGGCATCGCCCTGCCCTTCGGCCGCCATGCGCTGCGCGCGGAGGAAGAGCGTGTCGATCTTCGCCGTATCGGCGATGGGAGCGAGCGGTGGAGTCGCCTGCGCGGCGAGCGGCGCGGCGCTTATGATCAGTGCGGCTATCGTAGCGAGATATCGAGTCATGAGCGGTGTGCGAAGGTGATACATCACGCCGGGACGGCGGTGAGGAGGAGTCGCGCGGCGCCCGTCGAGCGTTCGACACGGCACAGCGTCAGCACGAGCGTGGCGAGCAGCTGCGCATCCGAGGAGATGCGCGTTTCCTTGAGCGCGATGTCCGCGGCGAGCAGCGCGTCGAGCGCGCCGTCGATGGCGTCGTCGGTCCAGTGGCGCTCCGCATCGCTCCACGCGCGCGCGGCCTCGCCCCACGGACGTCCGATGAACGGTCCCTTCCCGCTCTTGAGCAGCTCGAAATAGTCCGCCCGTCCGTTGCGCGTAATCCCCCATCCCACCGCGAGCATCTGCGTCGTCAGCGCCATCACGATCGACACCGCGCTCGTCTTCGGCTGCGAGAGAATGTGCGGGAGCAGCGCGAGCGCACCCGCCGCGTTACGCGACGCGACGCGATCGAGGAAGTCGCCGAGCGTCTCGCCGCGGCGCACGCCGACGACATCGGCGACCGCATCCTCGTCGATCACCCCGCCGCCGGAATAGCTCGCGAGCTTGTCGAGCTCCGCGGCGAGCGCAGCGAGCTCGTTGCCCACAGCCTGTTGCAGCAGCTCGGCGGCGTCCGGGGTGATCGTTGCGCCGAGCATGCTCTCGACGTGGTGCACGATCCACTTCGGCACGCGATCGCCGCTGAGAGGCTTGAACTCGATCGTCGCCGCGCGGCCTTCGAGCGCCTTGTCGACCTTCGCCTTTTCGCCCGCCGGCGCGACCAGCGCCAGCACGACATCGGCGGCGGGCGAGGCGAGATAGCGATCGAGCACCGCGCGCACGTCCTTCTTCAGCGCCGCGACATCACGCACCACCACCGCACGCCGCTCCGCCATCATCGGCGGTGTCCCGAGGAGGCTCCCGAGCATTTCGGCATCGAGCTCGGCGGCGGCGCGAATATCGAGATTGAAGTCGCGCGTCGACGGATCGACCGCGGCGGCGACGAGCGCGCGCACCGCCCGCTCCTTGAGGAAGTCGTCGTCGCCGTGAAAGTAGTAGACGCGCTCGAACTCGCCACGCTTGAGCGACTTGTCGAAGGAGCGATCGGGGAGCGCGGGCATCTCGTGAATATACCGTTAGTGGGGGCCGCCGGCGCGGCGCGGACACCTGCATATTTGATTGCGAGCGAGAGTGGCACGTGCTATCGTCGCCTCGTCCGGTTGATCACTTCCCCGACCCCACTTTCCATGTCCCTGCAGTCGTTCGCTTCGAACCGTCTGATCGTCGTCTCGCTGTTCCTTAGCCTCGGCTCCGCCCTCGCGTGCTATAGCGACAAGCCGGAAACGGCACCCGCAAAGAGTACGCAGGCGCCCGGCCCGTCGGGGCTGGGGCTGCAGCCGATTCCCGCGACGCACGACACCGCGCTCCGCGAGGTCGACAACTTCGCGCTGAACCAGGAGGTCATCGACCGCTGGGCAGTCGCCAAGAAGGGGATGGATTCCACCACGCTCGCAAATCCCGACATCGTGAAGCGGCTGCGGGCCGAGGGGCCACCGAGTGGAATCGCGGAGATGGGGAAACGGATCGACGACGAGCCGAAGCTCGCGAGCGCGATGAAGAGCGCGCACATTGATGGCCACACCTTCATGCTGACGACGATCGCGCTGCAGCAGGCGATCCACGGATTTCAGCTCAAGCAGACGGGGAAGCTGGCGAAGCTGCAGGTGCCACCGGTGATCATGCAGAACATCGAGTTCGTGTCCGGGCACATGCCGCAGATCATGAGCGCGATGCAAGCGCCGCAGCGGAATCAGCCCGCTCGACCGCGATGAGCACCGACTAGCGGCCGAGCAGCTCCTCACTGGCGAAGCGCACGGGTGCCTGATCGACCATCATCGCGGCGGGCCAGATTGGGAGACCTGCGCTGGCGCTGGCGACGAAGCTCGAGTTGGTGGAGGGGTACGGCGCGACGGCGGGGGTGCTGGCGACGACCGGAGCGAGCGCGAGATTGCGCGACTGCGCGGTCCAGTTGAAGGCCACTGCGGCGAGGAAGCCGACGCCGACGACTCCGGCGGCTGCTGCCGCGAACGAGACGAGCCCAGGTCCCCGATAACGCGAGGCGCGCTGCTCCGCGCGCTCCATCCGGTGCAGCGTGTCCGTCAGCTTCAGGAAGAAGTCGGACGACGGCTCGAGGGAGGGAAGGCTGCGCAGGACGACGAGCCCACGACGCATCGCCTCGTCGTGGCGCGCACACATGACGCATGTGGCCAAGTGCATGCGCGCGGCCGACTGTGCCGCGGGCGGAAGCGTCTGGTCGACGAAGGCGAGATATCCATTACGAAAATCGAGGCAATCCATTATCGCTACATCACTTCGGCGGGTCTGAACAATGTACCCGCCGCAGTCGGGTGGGTTCCGGAATGATGTGCGCCGAATCACCCACCCGCCAGCTTGCCGAAGTACCTAGCGGAGCCCTGGCTCGATGATCTGCGCGAACGCATTCCTGGCGCGATTGAGCCGCGACTTGACCGTACCCAGGTTGCAGTTCGTGATCTCGGCGATCTCCTCGTACGACTTTCCTTCCAGCTCGCGCAGGATGAACACCTGGCGATGATGCTCGGGAAGGCGGGCCACGCTGGCCTCGACGAGCGAGCGCAGGTGGCGGCGGCGATAGAGGTCGTCCGGGCGCGAGTTCACGTCCTCGAACTGCAACGGACGGTCGTCGTCCTGCCAATTCTTGCGGATCGTCTGGAAGAAGACCAGCGGATTGCGCGACCGGTTCCGAAGCTCGTTCTTCGCGAGATTCGAGGCGATCGTGTAGATCCAGGTGCTGAACTTCTTGGAGCGGTCGAAGCGGGCCATGTGCCGGTACACCCGGATGAAGACCTCCTGAACGAGATCTTCGCCGCGCTCGCGGTCACCGATCGTACGATAGATGAAGTTGAGCAGGCGCGTCTGGTACCGTTCCACGATCTCCTGGAACGCGCGCTCCTCACCGGCGAGGAACGAGGCTACCAGCTCGGCATCCTCGAGCGTCTGCAGCTGGGCACGAACCGATCCCGGCACGACCGCCCTCGCTTCCATCGCCACGTTGGCCATCTTGGGTTTCCCCCGAGTACAAATGAATACGCCAGACGATTCTGGAAGCGCTTGACTATGAGCCTTGGCGCTTCCGACGACCCGATGAAAGGCAGGGGCCGTGCCCCGATGTTCCATCGGTCCATCGGTCCAGCTAAGTCATGCACACATAATAATTTACGCGCGTATTACGGCTATACAAAGATAGCATCGCCAGCGGAGGCTGTCTACTTTCGGGGACGTCCGCGTTCCGATTTCTGGGGACAGTTCGCCCTCTTCAAGCGAGCTCGACTAGCCGAGGAAGAAGCCGGCGACGTAGAGGATGCTCAGCGCCGTCTTGGCATCCGTGATGTTGCCGTCCTTTATCATCTTGAGCGCGGCCGACATTTGCATCGGGACGACCTCGACGAACTCGTCGGCTTCCAGCGCGCTGTCGCCGCGGGTCAGTCCGGTTGCGACGAAGAGGTGGATCTTCTCGTCGGTGAAGCCCGGCGTCGTGTACATCGTGTACAGGTGCGCCATCTTCTCGGCCGTGCACCCGGTCTCCTCACGGAGCTCGCGAGTGGCGCACTCCTCCGGCGGCTCCCCGGGCTCCAAACGCCCTGCGGGGATCTCGTAGATGAAGCCGTCGGCAGCGTAGCGGTACTGCCGGATGAGGAGGATCTGCGGATCCTCCGCGGTGGGATCGCCAAGAAAGGGGAGCACGGCGCTCGCGCCCGAATGGCGAATGATCTCGAGCTCTCCGGTCTTCCCGTTCGGGAAGCGCACCGTGTCGATGTCGAGGTTGATCACTCGCCCTGTGTACTCGCGCCGGCTGCCGACCTTCCCGGTGTTCTCCGGAGTCGTCACCGCTCCGGCTGCCCCTCGGCGTCGTAGACGCTGACGGGCCCCACATCGAGCGCGGCGAGTGGAGCGGAGATGACCGCTGGATCTCCGACGACGACGAGCTGGAGCTGATCGGGGTGCAGATACTTGTCGGCCGCGTGGAGCACGTCCATCGCGGTCACGCTGCGGATCTTCGCGCGATAGCGGTCGAAGTAGTCGTTGGGGAGACCGTAGATCGTCAGCGCCGCGAGCGCGCGCGCGATCGAGTCCGTCGTCTCGTAGCGGATCGGGAAGACGCCGTCGAGATAGCTCGTGGCGAGCGTGAGCTCATCCTCGGTCACCGCATCCGCGCGAATGCGCGAGATCTCGAGGAGGATCTCCTTCGCGGCATCCGCTGTGACGTCGCTCTTCACCGCCGTCGAGACCACGAACGGACCCGCCGCCTTGCGCCAGTCGAACGACGAGTGCGCGCCGTACGTGTACGCGTGGACCTCGCGCAGATTCAGATTGATGCGCGACGAGAACAGTCCGCCCAGCAGCGCATTCACGATCAGCGCCGGGAAATAGTCCGGGTGGCTGCGCGGCAGCCCGACATGTCCAACGCGAATCTCCGACTGCGGCGCGTCTTCCTTGCGCACGATGTGCACGGCGGAGGTGGAGCGCGCGGGCTTGTCGCTCACCGTCGTCAGCGGCGCTGCCTCGCCGCGCCAGTCGCCGAACAGCTTCCTCGCGAGCGCGACACCGTCGGTGACGGATATGTCGCCGGCGAGGATCAGCGTCGATCCGTTCGGGCGATAGCGCGCCCGATAGAACTGCCCGATGGCTGCACGGTCGATCGCAGTGACCGATGCGACGTCGCCCGCCTCGGGGCGCGCGTAGCGCGACGATGCGTCGTACACGAAGCGCGTGAACATCTCGTCCGCGAGTCCGCGCGGCTCCGTGCGCAACTGCAGCAGATCCGCGAGTCGCTCGGCTTTGAGCCGCGACAGCTCGCGCTCGGGAAACACCGGCTCGAGCAACACCTCGGCGAACAGCGCCATCGCATCGGCCGCGCGCGGCACGAGCACGGTCATCGAGAGCATGGCGGCGTCCCAGTCGGCGCTCGCACCGACGGCGGCGCCCCATCGCTCGAACTGGTCGCCAATTGCATCGCCGGTGTGCTTGCGTGTTCCCTCGAGGAGCATGCGCGCGGTGAGCTGCGCAACGCCCTCGGCGCCCCGCTGCTCCGCCGCTGCTCCGGCATCGACGACGAGTGCGGCGGAGACGATGGGCAGTTTGTGCACCGGCGCGACGATGACGCCGAGTCCGTTGTCGAGCGTAACGCGCTCGAAGGTTGGGAAGCGATAGTCGCGCGGCGGTCCCGCCTGCGGGCGCGCGCTGCCCGTCGCGGCGGCGGTCACCGCGACGCTCCGATCGGTTCGCGCGTGTCCGCGTTCGCCGGATCCTCGGCGATCGCATCCGCCGGAACGTAGACGAGGCTGGCGCGATTGTCGTCGGCGAGCAGCTCGCGCGCGAGTGCGGAGACCTGCGCGGCGGTGACGCGCTGGTACCGCTCCGTCTGCTCGTTCACGAGTGAGGGATCGCCGAAGTAGGTCGCGAACATGGAGAGCTTGTCGGCCCGGTCGCCGGCGGATTGCAGCGAGCTGACGAGCGCGGTCTCGAGGAGTGCGACGGCGCGCTGGACTTCGTCCTCGGTGACGCCGTCGGTGCGTACGAGATCGATTTCGCGGACGACTGCCGTCTCGAGTGCCTCGGCGGTGATGCCGGGGCGCGCGGTGACGTCGGCGATGAGCAAGTCTGCACCCTTCGCGAGATCGAAGGTGAACGCGGAGGCTTCGGAGGCGACTTCGCGCTCGCGCACGAGGGCGCGCTGGAATCTGCTCCCTTTGCCGGTGCCGAGGATGGCGGCGAGAACGCTGGCGACGAAGTGGGCGTCGCTGCCGAACACCGGGGCGCGGAAGGCGAGGAAGAGGCGCGGGAGCATGACGGCGTCGGGGACGACGAGCCGTTCCCACGAGCCGAAATGCGCCGGAAGCTCCATCGGTGGAAGCGGAGGCTTGCCGGCGCCGCGCGGGATCGGGCCGAAGAACTGCTCGACGAGGGCGCGCGCTTCGGCGGGCTCGAAGTCGCCGGCGATGGAGAGCACCGCGTTGTCGGGCGTGTAGTACGTCGCGAAGAACTGCGCGATGTCCTCGAGGCTCGCTTCCGTGAGATCTTCCATCGAGCCGATGAGCGAGTGATGGAAGGGATGGTCGCTCGGGAAGGCGAGTGCGGGGAGGCGCTCCCACCAGGTGCCGTACGGCTGATTGTCGACGCTCCAGCGGCGCTCGTTCTTCACGACATCGCGCTGGGTGTCGAGCTTCTGCTGCGTCATGGCGGGGAGGAGCTGCCCCATGCGATCGGCTTCGAGCCAGAGCGCGGTCGCGAGCTGATTGGACGGAACCGTCTCGAAGTAGTTCGTACGGTCGAGCCAGGTTGAGCCGTTGAGCGTGCCGCCGGCGCGCTGGACGATCTCGAAGTGCTCGTTCGCGCCGACGTGCGCGGAACCCTGAAAGAGCATGTGCTCGAACAGATGCGCGAAGCCGGTGCGCCCCGGACGTTCGTTTGCCGAACCGACGTGGTACCAGAGATTGACGGCCACGATTGGCGCGGTGTGGTCCTCGGAGAGCGTCACCGCGAGGCCATTCGCCAGGCGGAACGTTACGATGGGTACTCGCATTGCGGAAACTTGCACTACTCGAGCAACGCTTGGAACCCGTCGTGCCGCGATCCTGATACGGCTCGGCTTGACACATTGGTCGCGGCCTGCGCATGTTCACGGCCCGCCCGGACGCACGCACATGATGCTGGCGCACGCGGCCGTACGGTTTTTGCGACTCTCGATGCAACCAACGAGTCTTCACGCGATCGCGTGCGTAGCAACCCTTTCTCACCGGTACGGAGGCAACGAACATGGCAGCTGATTTTTCTTTGGGCGAATCACTCGTCGGCGATGGCAATGAGGTCGCGCACATCGATCTCATCATCGGCTCGAAGGCGGGGCACGCGGGACAGGCGTTCATGAACGCCTTGACGAACAACAAGGACGGCTTCACGACGCTGCTCGCCGTCGTTGCTCCGAACCTCCCGGCCAAGCCTGACACGATCCTGTTCAACAAGGTCACGATCAAGGGCGCGAAGCAGGCGGTTCAGATGTTCGGCCCCGCGCAGGCGGCTGTTGCGCGTGCCGTCGTCGATTCCGTCGAATCCGGCGTCATTCCGAAGGACAAGGTCGATGACCTCGTCGTCATCGTCGGCGTGTTCATCCACTGGGATGCCTCGGACGACAAGAAGATCTTCCAGTACAATTATCAGGCGACCAAGGAGTCGATCGCTCGCGCCATGAAGAACGAGCCGAAGATCGACACCGTGATCGCGTCCGCGAAGACTGCGACGCATCCGTTCGCTGGCGGCGCCGACAAGAAGTAATGCCTTTGGCGCTCTGCGCCGCGAGGTACGCATCGAGGGGCGAGGATATCTCGCCCCTCGATGCGTTTCTGCCCCATTAGCTTTCCCTTTTCGTCACCCGTTCAACCTCCTCCCGACGTCATCATGCTGAAACTCCTGCTGCAGCTCGACAGCTCGCGTCTTCCGAGCGTCTTCGACCAGGTCGTTGCGTACGACGCGGGGGCGGACCGCATCATGAGCCGGGGCGGCGTTGCAGAGGGCGAAGTCCGCGACCTCGTGCACGGCTGCATCTTCACGCGCAGCCCCAAGGACATGAAGAACACCGCGATCTTCATCGGCGGCGCAGACATGTCTGCCGGTGAGAAGCTCCTCATCGCGGCGACGAAGGCGTTCTTCGCGGACTTCCGCGTGTCGACGATGCTCGACTCGAACGGTTCGAACACCACCGCCGTCGCCGCCGTCGTGAAGATCACGAAGGCGCTCGGCGGCAGCGTGAAGGGGCGCAAGATCGTCGTCACCGCGGGGACGGGACCCGTCGGCACGCGCGCGGCGGGACTGTTCGCCAAGGCGGGCGCCGACGTCACCATCACCTCACGCAAGCCGGAGGACGGCGAGCGCGTGTCGAAGGAGATCTGCGCGCGGTTCGGAGGCGATGTGCGCTCCGTGCCGCTGCGCGATCCGTCGCAGGCCGCTGCCGCCGTGGAAGGGTGCGAGGTGCTGCTCAACGCGGGGCCCGCGGGGGTGATGCTCATCCCGCGCGCGGCGTGGGCCGGGAAGCTCAAGGTCGTCGTCGACCTCAATGCGCTGCCGCCGCTCGGCGTGGAAGGCGTCGAGGTGAACGATGACGGCGAGACGCGCGAAGGCGCGATCGCGTTCGGCGCGCTCGGCATCGGCAACTTCAAGATGAAGCTGCACAAGGAGTGCATCGCGCGGCTGTTCACCCGTAACGACCTCGTGCTCGACGCGGAAACGATCGAGGACGTCGCGAAAGAATTGATGCAGTAGCGGCGGGGGAGCCGAGCGTGCTCGCGGTTGGCATCGACCCAGGGACCATCAGCATCGATGTGTGCGCGCTGGACGATGGCGCGCTCGTGCTCGACCGCACGATCCCGACTGCTGAGGCGCTCGCAGATCCTGCGGCATTCGCCGGAATGCTGCGCGATCTCGGTGCGGATCTCATTGCGGGGCCGTCGGGGTACGGGCTCCCGCTCACCACTGTCGCGAAGGCGGACGATCGCGCACTGCGACTCGCGTATCTCGCGGCACCGGGGGAACAGGGTGGCATCGGCGGGTTGCGTGCGCTCGCCGCCGCGATGGTGGCGGCGGAGCTTCCGGTGGTGTTCACGCCGGGGGTGATCCATCTCGCGTCGGTTCCGGCGCACCGGAAGATCAATCGCGTCGATCTCGGCACCGCGGACAAGCTCTGCGCGGCCGCACTCGGCATTCGCGAGCAGGCGACGCGGCGCGGGTGCGCGTTGAACGACGTCTCGTTCATTCTGTTGGAGCTCGGCGGCGCCTTCAGCGCGGCCATCGCAGTGCACGACGGCCGTATCGTCGACGGAGCAGGTGGGAGCGCGGGGCCGCTCGGGATGCGTGCCGCTGGCGCGCTCGACGGCGAGGTCGCGTTTCTCGCGGGGACGATCACGAAGGAGCTGCTCTTCACGGGCGGCGTCGAGAGCATCGTCGGACGCGGAGACGTCTCGCTCGAGGCGCTCTCGAACGGCGAAACGCGCGACGACACGCTGGCCTGGAGCGCATTCATCGAGAGCGCGGTGAAGGCGGTGGCCGCGCTTTGCGTCTCGGTGCCGACGCCGCACGAGATCCTGATTTCAGGGCGCGTGGCGCGCGCGCCGAGTGTGGTGCGGGAGCTGCATTTGCGTTTGAGCACGATTGCGCCGGTGCGGCGGCTGCACGGCTACGCGTCGGTCGCGAAGGAGGCGGCGCAGGGTGCGGCGCTGATCGCGGATGGACTCGCGGGCGGTCGGCACGCGGTGCTCACGGATGTGATGGGGATTCGGGAGGCGAGCGGCACGGTGCTCGATCATCTGAAGATCATCACCCCGGAATCGGCGTTGCGACGGCTCGGGCTGTGAGGGCATCGTCGCGCGAACGGGTGCTGATTGCCGGAGTGTCGGTGCGCGCGCTTGCGGAGTCCGCCGCGCGCGCGGGCGTGCGCGTGACGGCGCTCGATGCGTACGGAGATCTCGATCTGCGGCGCATCGCGGACGTGGTCGCGATTCCGCGCGACGGGAGTGGAGTCTTCGACCAGCACGCCGCCGCGCGCGCGAGTCGCAACATCGAAGCGAGTGCCGTGGCGTACGTGTCGAGCTTCGAGAACGCCCCTGCCGCAGTCGAGGTCCTCGCGCGAGCGCGCACGCTGCTCGGCAACACGCCCGAGGTGCTGACGCGCGTGCGTGACCCGCTCGGGCTCGCGCGGGCGCTGCCGCGTCTCGGGCTGCGCACGCCGGCGG
>JALYSW010000285.1 GCA_030854615.1 Gemmatimonadota bacterium | reverse complement strand
TTCGGCCGCGCGGCGAGTGCCAGCGCGAGCGGCACCGTCGTCGGCCAGAACACCGCGCGCTGCACTGCGACGCTCGTCGTATCGGGATGCGCCTTGCCGGCATTCGTGATGAGCGTGAGCGAGGTGTCCCGGCTCATCTTGCCGCTCACCTTGTACGGGCCGTGATCGCCACCGAGCTCGAAGGTGAAGTCGGTGAGGCGCAGGCCGGGGGTGAGATTCACACGCGCGCGCGCCGCGAGTCGGTCGCTCGTGCTGGAGTCCGGCGGATCGATGATGAGCACGTCGCGCACGCTGATCCCGGTCACGCTCGTGTCGATCGACGACGACGCCCACCCGACGCGCGTGTCGCCGTTCATCACCTCGTAGTACACGCTTCCCGGCACGACGAGCAGCGCGGCCTCGGCCATCTGCTCCGGCTCGCCGACGAACAGCTCGCGTCGGGCGAGCAGGGCGAGCCCCACGAGCCAGAGAAAGATGATTCCCGCGCCGATCCCTTCGCGCTTCGACACGGTGAAGCTCACGCGAGCGCCAGCGATGTTTCGGCGGTGATCCACGTGAGATACTTGGTGAGCCCGCCCGTCACCGGAAGCGCGAGCAGCTCGGGCACCTTGTATGGGTGCAGCTCCGCGAACGCCACCTCGAGCGAATCGAGCCGCGCCGCGCGCGTCTTGAGGTAGACGATGACTTCGGTCTCGTCGGCGATCTTTCCGTTCCAGCGGTAGAGCGAGCGGACGCCCGGCACGATCTGGCCGCAGGCAATCAGGCGTCGTTCCAGCAGCGTCTTGATGAGCGTGACGGCCTCATCGGCGCTGGCGACCGTGGTCATGACGACCATGGCATCAGTGTGCGACATCAGGTGTGGTCGAGGGTAAGTGCGGACAGGACCGCATCTAAAGACGACTCAGATGCCGTTCAGCAAGCGCCCCCACGCCGTGGCCGAAACGTCTGTCTTGTCATCCCAGCCGTGGCTGGTGAAGTTTCCCGGATGCCCGAAGAAAAGCTGATTGTGCGCGGTGCTCGCGAGCACAATCTTCGCAACGTCGACGTTACCATCCCGCGGGACAAGCTCACCGTCATTACCGGACTCTCAGGATCCGGGAAGTCGTCCCTCGCCTTCGATACGATTTACGCAGAGGGGCAGCGCCGCTACGTCGAATCGCTGTCCGCGTACGCGCGACAGTTCCTGGGGCTGATGGAGAAGCCCGACGTCGACGCGATCGAGGGGCTCTCACCCGCCATCTCGATCGAGCAGAAGACCGCCGGCCACAATCCGCGTTCCACCGTCGGCACCGTCACCGAAATCTACGACTACCTGCGCCTGCTCTACGCGCGCGCCGGCACGCCGCACTGCCCGCACTGCGGCGAGCCCGTGCAGCGCCAGAGCGCATCGCAGATCGCCGACATGGTGCTCACCTGGCCCGAGGGCGTTCGCATCGAAGTGCTTGCGCCGCTCGTGCGTGGACGCAAAGGCGAATTCAAGGATCTCTTCGAGAGCGCGCGCAAGCAGGGATTCGTGCGCGCGATCGTCGACGGCAAGCCCGTCGAGCTCGCGAATCCGCCCAAGCTGAGCAAGCAGCACAACCACAGCATCTCGGTCATCGTCGACCGTCTGATGGCTCGCGCAGAGGACAGGGGCAGACTGACGGATTCGCTCGAGACGGCGCTTCGCCTCGCCGACGGCATCGTCGACGTCATCCGCCAGGACACCGGCGCAACGCAGCTCTTCTCCGAGCGCTATGGCTGCCCGACGTGCGGGCTCTCGCTCCCCGAGCTCGAGCCGCGACAGTTTTCCTTCAACTCCCCCTTCGGCGCGTGCTCGCGCTGCGGCGGACTCGGCGTCCAGAACGAAGTGTCCGAAGAGCTCATCCTTGGCGACGCGAGCGTCTCGATTCTCGAGGGGGTCATCCTCCCGTGGGGAGAGCCGAGTGGGCATCTGCGCAAGACGATTCTTCCCGCGCTGGCGAAGCAGTTCAAGTTCGATCTCAACGCGCCGTGGGGAACGCTCACGCCGAAGACGCGCGCGCTGATTCTCTACGGCTCGTCCGGAAAGAAGACGAAGTTCCGCGTCGAAACCGGCGCGACGCGCGGCGACTTCGAGAGCGCGTGGGAAGGGGTGCTCGCGAACGTGCAGCGCCGCTACAACGAGACGACGTCCGACGGTGTGCGCGAGGAGCTCGAGGAGTTCATGATCGAGGCGCCGTGCCCCGACTGTCAGGGCCGCCGCCTCAAGGCGGAGTCGCTCGCGGTGACGGTGAATGGGCTGAACATCGGCGAGGTCACCGAGTTCCCGATCACCGAGGCGCTCACCTTCTTCGACGGCGTTCCCGTGCGCGAGAACGGGAAGCCGGGGCTCGACAAGGACATCGCGGGTCCGATCCTCAAGGAGGTGCGCGAGCGTCTGCGCTTCCTCGTCGA
>JALYSW010000222.1 GCA_030854615.1 Gemmatimonadota bacterium | reverse complement strand
GGTCGGGATGGCGCCCTTCGGAATGGCGCGAGCGACCTTACGTTTCGTGCCGGCCGAGTCGATCGAGGCATGGGCGGAGTCGGCATCGAAGTCGATGACGATATGTCGCGCGCCGATGTTCTTCGCGCCCATCGGATCCGTGTCGACCGTGGAGCGCGCGACGGAGCCATCGGCGCGAAGCTCTACTTCATAATGAAGACGGACCGTGACGGGGACGCGAACCACCATGTCGCCGGTGACGCGATTGCCTGTGCGGACGGCGCTTTCGACGACGACGGTGTCGCGTCCGAGGGTGGTGATCCAGCTGCTCTTGCCGTCGATCGCGGCGGGCGCGAGCTGCAGCGCGGCGAGCGCCACGAGCGAAACAATCATGGTCTGCATGCGTAACTCTGAAGAGGAGACGATTTCGCCGGCGGCCGGTGCGAAACTCCGGGCAATGCGCTAAACTGCCTCTCGGATGGCATTATCTGTAGGGCCATTAGTTGGAAGTGCGACCAGACCATTATCACCGGTTCAGCCATGGCTCGTGCCCGTGTCGCGGATGCCCTGACGCCCCACCTCGCTCTGCAGCGTGATGGCGGAGAGGCGATGCATCGCCAGCTCTACTCGACCTTTCGCAGTGCAATTCTCGATGGTGTCTTCGCGCCGGGAACGCGCCTTCCGTCGACGCGTGCGCTGTCGCAGGATCTTGGCGTCTCGCGCACCACCGTGCTGCAGGCGTTCGAGCGGCTCGTGAGCGAGGGGTATGCGACGGCGCGCTCGGGTGCGGGAACGCGCGTTGCGACGACGCTGAACACGACGGCGCAGCGCAGATCGACGATTCGAGTGGAGCGCAGCGAGCCGCGCGCGCCGGACCGTCCGCCGCGGCTTTCGCGCGCGATGCACGCGATCCTCGACGAGTTGAAGAAGCCGCATCCTCCCGCGCGGATGGTGCCGTTCTCACTGGGGCTTCCCGCGATCGACGAGTTCCCCGTGGAGCTCTGGTCGCGATTGATCGGACGCCTCTGGCGCACACGGGCGCGCGACATGCTCGGCTTCGCCGACATGCGCGGCTATCCACCATTTCGCGAGGCGGTCGCGCAGTACGTGATGACTGCGCGTGGTGTACGGTGCACGGCGGACCAGATCGTCGTCGTGAACGGCACACTGCACGGGGTATCGCTGATGGCGCAGGTGCTGCTCGATCCCGGCGATGCGGTGTGGGTGGAGGAGCCGGGGTGGCGCCCCGTGCGCGCGGCGCTGCGGGCGACGGAGGCGCAGCTCGTGCGCGTCCCCGTCGACGAGCACGGGCTCGATGTGTGCGAGGCGGAGCGGCGCGCGCCGCACGCGAGGCTCGCGTTCGTAACGCCGTCGTATCAGGCGCCACTCGGTGTCGCGCTCACACTCGAGCGGCGGCTCGCGCTGCTCGACTGGGCCGCGCGCGAGGATGCGTGGATACTCGAGGACGACTACAACGGCGAGTACAGGTACGACACAGATCCGATTCCTGCAGTGCACTCGCTCGATCGGGCGGGGCGCGTGATCTACATCGGGAGCTTCAGCAAGTCGCTCGCGCCTGGGTTGCGGGTGGGCTACCTGGTGCTGCCGCCGGCGCTCGTGGAACCGGTAATGCGCGCGCGGCTCGCGAGCGATATGAATACACCGGTGGCGGGACAGGCCGTGTTGGCGGAGTTCATCGCGGGCGGACATTTCGCGCGACACATTAGGCGCACGCGCGATCTGTATCGCGAGCGACAAAAGGATCTGCTCGAGCTCGTACCGGAGATTCTTGGCGACTTGCTCGAGGTGCGTCCGGCGCCGGCGGGGATGCGGCTGGTAGGGCTGCTCCCGCGCGGTGTGGATTCGCGCGCGATCGGCTGGGCAGCCGCGGAGCAGGGGCTCTCTGTAACGCCGCTCTCTCCCTCGGCGCCCGCATCGATGACGGATGGGCGTGAGGGGCTGCTGCTCGGATATGGCGCGTTCGACCGTGAAACGACGGCGGCGGCGCTGCGGGTGTTGGGCGATGTGATCAGGGCGAATCTGCCCGGGGTGGCGCGGAGTGGACGGGTGGCGGGGATGCGATAGGGTTATTTGACCTTGGGCGCGCTCTGATTCTGTCCGCCCTGATGTAATACGAGCCCCGTCACCGTTCCGTGCGCATCGCGCACGAAGGTGACCTGGGCGTCGACTTCCTTGAGAAAGAATTCCGATTCGCTGTCAGGCCAGAGGCGAAACTCTCCCTGCCCCGTTGCGCGAGTATGGAGCTCATCGCCTTTGAGCGTCATCTCGATCGAGAAGTTGGGCGCCAGCTGATACACGCCGACGTATGCGGCAAGCGCCGATGCGGGGACCACGATCGCCGTCCGTGCCTTGGGCGGCTCCATCTTTGGCGCGAGCAGAAGCGCAGGGTGAAGCAGGTGCATCCCGATGTCATCGGCACCCTCACCGGTGGAGTTCGTCATCACGACGACGGCCACTTTTCTCGATGGCACGAGACCGAGGTACGTGCGATAGCCGCCGGTTCCACCATTGTGCCACACGATCGTATCGGTGCCGGTGCTGAGCAAGATCCAGTTCAGTCCGATTTGCGCACTCGCATTATCCGTCGGCGCGCGCACCTGGTGTGCCAATGCCACCGCGCGCTCGAGTGCGCCACGTTCGGGATGCAGATTGGCGTCCGCGAGCTTCAGCATGTCGATCGTCGTCGAGCGGATCGCGCCCGCGCCCGCGAACGTCGGCAGATCCCAATTGGCGGCGACAGCTCCACTCTCATCGTGACCGAGCGCGAGGTGCGCGCGCATCCAGGGTGTGAAGGTGATGGCGGTATGCGTCATGCCGAGCGGATTCCAGATGCGCTCGCGAATCAGCGTTTCGTATGGCTTCCCGGTTGCGAGCGACAGGATGTGGCCGAGGAGGCCGACGCCGAGGTTCGAGTACTCGAACTGCGCACCGGGATCGCGCGTGAGCTCATAGTGGGCTAGGAAGTCATAGAGCTGCGCGACGGTGTAATCCGCGTATGGATTCGCCGGATTTGCCGGATGAAGGTTCGTCGGCATGCGCGGGAGCCCGGAGTTCTGCTCGGAAAGCGTGCCGAGCGTGATCTGCTTTCCGTTGTGTGTCGGGAGGTGTACGGTGGGCGGGAGGAATTTCTGCGCGAGATCGTCGAGGTGTAGCGTCCCCTCCTGCACGAGTTGCGCGAGCACGGTTGCGGTGAAGACCTTGGTGATGGAACCGATCTCGAAGACGGTGTTGCCATCGAGCAGAGGTTGACCGGCCCCGGGATCGCCGAAGCCAACGATGCGAGTGCTGCCATCGGACTCGAGCATCCCGACGACGATGCCAGCGCTACGCTTCTCGGCGACGCGCTGGCGAATGATCGCGAGGACGGCGGAGTCGGAGGGGAAGTCGGATGCCCGAGTGGCCGGCACGGAGGAGTGTTGGGCTTGAGCGCAGGGGACGGCGGCGATGGCGGCCAGGAATGCGGCTAAGGTTCTGCGTAGGAGCATCCGATACGCTACGTGCGCCCGCGTTGGCCGGCAATGTGCGTAAGGGACGATCAGAGCACGCGCGGCCGGAATTTGCCGCCGCGAACGGATCGACACATCGAGGAGAGCGACATGAGCAAAGTGCTACGTGGTCTTGCGGCCGGCTACGGCGCCAAGAAGTTGGGCGGCGGCTGCTTCAGCACCGTTTTGATCTTCATTCTGCTGTGGTGGCTGCTCGGGCACTTTGGCGTGTTCAAGTAACAGCGATCAGGTGGACCCCACGCGTCACATCCGCTTTCCCTTCGCTGCTGCGTCGGAGAGAGTGATGCGATAGCGCGTGGAGTCCGCGTGTACGTCGATCGCGAGCAGCCGACGCGATCGCTCACTGATGCGATAGGTGCTCTCGAGCCGCCGATCGCGCGAGTGCACGACCCATGTGCTTTCGGAGTCCGGCTCCTTCGCGGGATCGAGCTGAACGACGTTGACGCTGTCAGGGCGATAACCGCCGTACTCGGGATCGTAGATCTGCAGCACCGTCGTTATTCCGAAGCGCAAATCGAGCGAGCGAACGACGAGCTCGAGATCGGTGGAGTTGAACGAAGGCGTCGCGAGAGTGTCGTGGATCGCGCGAGTCGCGCCCGCGCGCGTCATGCTGCCGCGTACCAGCCTGCCCGAGAAGTCGAGTACAATGTCGCCGGAGCTCTTGCGCGTGCGCTCGGAGATGGGTGCGAGCGTCGCGGCCATCGACAGCGTCGTGTCGACGACGTGGCCCGCGCTTCCATAGTCGTACACGATCACCCGCATGATCACGTCGCTCGAGCCGCAGTTGATCGTCTTCTGCGTGACGGTCATCGTGCCGAGTGGCTTGGCCGTGGAGTCGCGCGCCTGCTGCACGGTCATGTCGTAGCGCGTGGTGCCATCAGCGGGGCGATCACGCTGCAGAGGAGCCAGGGGCGCCGGGTGCTTGGCGTCGACGCCTGTGCAGAGCGGCGACTGCGCGGAGATCGTGTGTGAGACGATGCCAGCCGCCAGAACAGCTGTCGCGGCACGCGAGGCGAGGCGAAGTAGGCGTTGCATGATCGCGAAAGTTGCCGCGTGTTTCGCTCGCAGGGTAGGACCAACGGGAGCGCGAGTACGATAACCATTCGCGCGGCGCAGGCTGCGCGGACACCTTGGCACCTTCCATTGGCAGCGGCGCAATCGCATCGATTAATGCACCGAGGCTATCTTCCGAGTGTCCTGACGGAGGAAGCCATGACGGCACCGACCTCGATGCGCGAGCGGGATTTGCGCGATGCTGATCTCCACCCGTTGCTGCTCACGTTCTACGACACGCTGAGCCGCGACGAGCTCCTGGCGTCGTACTTCGAGCGGCTCGACATGCGCGAGCACATGCCGCGCATCACCACCTTCTGGTCGACACTCCTCTTCCACACGCGGAGCTACTCCGGTAGCGCCTTTCGGCCGCATCTCCTGATGCGCGGGCTCACTCCCGCGCACTTCGCGCGCTGGGTTGCCACACTCGAAGCCGCCGTCGACGCGCAGTTCGCCGGGCCTGCGGCGAGCACCATGAAGGAGCTCGCGCATCGCATCGCGTTCAGCATGCAAATGCGGCTTGGGCTCGCGCCGTTCGAGCCTTACAAGGAGCTTTCCCCCGAAGTCGTGATGCACTCGGCGCGTTAGCTCCGACAGCGCGTTGCGCGTCAGCCTCTATTGCTTCGATTTATTCAACCGCGCGATGCGCGCCTTCGCCTCGGCGACGCGAGGCTGTAGCTCTGCGTCGGCGTTTTTCCAGAGATCCGCGAAGCGCCCGTAGTACTCTGTCGCGCGAACCGTATCCCCCGCGCTCGCATAGAGCTCGCCGAGTCGATACAGCGCCGGCGCGAGATAGAATGGGTCGAAGACGGTTCGGTTGGTACCGGTCATCTCAGCGTACTTCGTCAGGTAAACACGCGCCGAGTCGGCGTGGCCACCACGGTCGAAGGAAAGCCCGAGGAAGAGTGGGGTGCACACGGTACAATTAATCGTCGGCAGTCCGTCAGCCGCCGCGTCGCCGCGACGGAAGTAGGCAATCGCGCTGTCGGCGTGCCCTTCGGCCAGCGCGATCGCACCCTGAAGTCGCGATAAAGGTACGAATTGCCGCCGGCGAGCAGCCGTGTCCAGCCGCGCGACGTACTGCTTCATCAGCTCGCGCGCCTTGGCGGGTTCGCCGAGGCGCGCATAGCCCAGCGCCAACCAGCTGCTTCCGTCGCGCTCCACCGGCAAGGCCGCCGGTGGATTGGCGTGGAGTGCCGCGTCGAGTGTCGCGAGGCCGCGCCGCTCGTTGCCTCGAAGCTCGATGTCCCGCGAGGCGGTGGCGTACGCGGTGTAATACGGATTCGCCGTATCGCCGCGCACGCGCGCATTTGTCTCGATCACCTGCGTTTGTAGCCGGTCCGCCTCCTGCAGCTTCCCGCGAAGCGTTGCGATGTCGATGAGCGCGTCCTTCCCGAATCCAGCCGAACGCTGTGAAGCGCTGTCCGCCAGCTTGCGCGCGAAATGCTCCGCGGCGTCGTAGTCGCGCCGGTTCCAGAGGTTCTCGTAGCGCAGCGCGCCGGTCGGAAAGCTTTTGACAGAAGTGGCCATCACCGCCATGAGGGAGTCGAAGGCGGCATGCTCGCTGGTGAGGGTCAAATCGCCCGCGAGGTTGCCCATGATCGTGCCGTCCCCCGGATCGTTGATGAGCGCGAGGCGGAACAGGCGATTGGCGCTCGCGAAGTCGCGAGTGCTGGAGAGAGCAACGGCCAGCGAGTTCACTGCGTCGACGTTCGTCGAGTCGAGCGCCACTGCATGTCGGAAGGCCGAAATGGACTTCGTCCGATTCGGCGCGGCCTCCTGGTAGTATGCGCCCTCAACGTCATACCGCTCGCGCTCGGGCAGATGGTCACGCAGCTGAAACGCGGAGGTGAGCGCGGAGTTTGCTTTCGCGGTCGAACCGCGCCCGCCCTGGGTCAGCAACGAGTACGCGAGCTGCACATACGCCATCGCGAATGTGCTGTCCTGACGAATGGCATCGCGGAAGTACTGGACTGCAGCGGGATAGTCGGCCTGAACGTCGTTGGCATTCAGACCCGCGGCGTAGCTGCGAAGTGCGCCAAGGGATGCAGTGGTCACCTGATCGAGACGCGGCGCATCTCGCACCGTCTTGAGCGACTCGCCGATCTTCTCGCGCAACGACTTCGTCAGACGGTCCACCGTGGGAATGAGATCCCCCGCATCCTTCGCCGACTCGCGGTATGACGCGAGCTCGTCGCCGGACTCCGCGGCGACGAGTCGCGCCGTGACGATGTAGCCGGCGCCCGCAGGCACGATGCTTCCGCCGACGACCGCCTTCGCGCTAATGCGCTGCGCGATCTCGCGCGCCGTCGCGAAGTCAACGCGCGCCGTGTCGGGGCGTTTCATCTGCTCGAGCGCGGCGACGACGGCGCTCGTCTGCACGACGCGCACCGCATGACTCTGCGAGAGATTCGTGCGTACCGCCTCAGCGATCGTCGAGCCGAGCGAGATGTCCGACTCCGGCGCATCGAAGGCGGCGACGATCACCTTGTCACTTGCCGACAGCTTGCCGGATGCGAGCAGCGACCCGGCGGGCCCGATACCGAGCGCGCGGAGGATCATCCAGCCGGCGACGAGCAGCGCGAAGACGCAGACGGCGACGAGACCGCTGCGGGCCGTGCGCTTCCAGGACATGTGCGGGCTCGCCTTGATTGCGAGCGTCGCCATCGTCCCCTGCCCGCCGGCGAGCGATGGCGTGCCGCCCGGCGTGTAGGTCGGCGTCGCCATCGCCATGCGATGCGAGACGTACTGCGCGTATGCGGTAAAGAGAATCACCGGCAGCCCGAGCGCCATCACGATGAGCGAGCCGGGGAACACCCAGTCGGGAAGACCGATCGCGATGATTGCCGCACGCGCGACGATCGCGACGACGACGAACGCGCCCGCGTACATCGCGAGGGCGCGCTGGAGCATCGCGCGTCCGCCGAGGAGGATGCCGGGCATAGCAGCGTGCGGCGAGGTGGGCGAGGCGACGGCATCGAGTCGGCGAAGGATCTCCGTGGCGTTGGCGGGACGCGCCGAGGGCTCCTTCTCGAGACACTGCATGACGAGCGCGGCAAGCTCCGGCGGACAGTCGATGCGGAGCTCGGCGACGGGCTTCGGCGTCTCCGTCATGTGCGCCGCGAGGAGTTTGTGCGGGGCCAGCCCGGAGAACGGCGGCTTCCCCGCGAGCAGCTCGTACGCCATGCAGCCGAAAGCGTAAATGTCTGCGCGATGATCGGTGTCGGGATCGCCGGCGGCCTGTTCGGGTGCCATGTACATCGGCGTGCCGACCGCGGTACCGAGCTGAGTGAGCGTTGCGCCCGCGGGTCCGGCGGCGGCGTCCGCGATGGCTTTCGCGATTCCGAAGTCGGTGACGACGGCGGTGTGCCCGGAGAGGAGCACGTTGTCGGGCTTGATGTCGCGATGCACGACGCCGCGCTCGTGCGCGTA
>JALYSW010000199.1 GCA_030854615.1 Gemmatimonadota bacterium | reverse complement strand
TATTTCCTCGAGCAGGGCGAAGCCGCGCTCTCCGCTTCAACGAACGATGACCCGCCACGACTCACCCTCAAAGCCCTAGAGAAAATATCCATGTCGCGCAGCCGCGAACGCATCCTCAACAATCTCGACGAGATGTATCGCGAGAGCTTCGAGCGCGCCAAGGCGACCGAAGACAGCACGTCGATGGCCACACTCGACTTCGCCTATCGTCGTGAGCAGCTCTATTTCGAGATCCTCCTCGACATTCGCGATGCGATGGAGCGTCGTTAGCGAAGGATGAGCATCCCTCTGCGCACGCCGAGTCTTGCCCATGCGGCTTTCATTATGATGTCCGCGTTCACCCTCGCCGGCTGTTCCGGCGGCAAGAGCGCCCCCGTCACCCTCGCCGTGGTGAACGCGCGCATCTGGACGGGGAATGCGAAGCGCCCCTGGGCCGAGGCGATCGCGGTGCGCGGCGACACCATCGCGGCGGTGGGTTCCAGCGCCGAGATCCGAAAGATGACCGGTGCTGCGACGAACGTCATCGACGCGCACGGCCAGATGGTAGTGCCGGGGTTCAACGACGCGCACACGCATATCATCAGCGCGGGACGCGGGCTTTCCTCCGTGAAGCTTCGCGATGCGAAGACGCCGGCCGAGTTCACTGCGCGCATTCGCGACTATGTGAAGACGATTCCGAAGGGTGCGTGGGTCACCGACGGCGACTGGGATCACACGCTCTGGGGTGGGGAGCTTCCCACACGCCAGTGGATCGACTCGGTGTCGCCCGACAATCCGGTGTGGGTCTCGCGACTTGATGGGCACATGAGCCTCGCCAACAGCGCCGCGCTCCGGGCCGCGCACGTCACCAAGGCGACGCCCAATGTCGACGGCGGGCTGATCGTGCGTGATGCGCAGGGCGAGCCCACGGGGTTGCTGAAGGACAACGCACAGGGGCTCGTCGACGACTCGATCCCCGACCCGCCCGCTGCGGTCGCCGATCGCGCCTTCGACGCCGCGATGAAGTACTTCGCGGAGCACGGAGTGACGTCTGCGCAGAACATGGGCACGTGGTACGACCTCTCGATCTTCGAGCGCGCGCATCACACTCCCGGGCGGATGATCACCCGCATCTACGCCGTCGTTCCCCTCGCGACGTGGGAGCGGCTGCGCGACACCGTCGCCGCGCGCGGCCACGGCGACGAGTGGGTGCGGATCGGAGGGCTCAAGGGCTTTGCCGACGGCTCGCTCGGCTCGCACACTGCGGCGATGCTCGCGCCGTTCACCGATTCGCCGAAGGACAGCGGATTTTACGTCACGGAGCCCGAGAGTCTGTATGCGCGTACCTCCGGCGCGGACAAGGCGGGGCTGCACGTGATGGTGCACGCGATCGGCGATCGCGCCATTCGCATGCAGCTCGACAACTACGCGCGCGTGGAGAAGGAAGACGGCCCGAAGGATCGCCGCTTCCGCATCGAGCACGCGCAGCACATCGCGCCGTCGGATGTCCCGCGCTTTGGAACGCTGCACGTGATCGCCAGCATGCAGCCCTATCACGAGATGGACGATGGACGGTGGGCCGAGGCGGTCATCGGACACGAGCGGTCGAAGACGACGTACGCGTTCAAGTCGATCCTCGATGCCGGCGCGCCCCTCGCCTTCGGCAGCGACTGGTCCGTCGCGCCGGCGATCCCGATCGAGGGGATCTACGGTGCGGTCACACGCGAGACGCTCGACGGAAAGCACCCCGGCGGCTGGATCCCCGAGCAGAAGATCACGGTCGAGGATGCGCTGCGCGCGTACACGAGCGGCGCCGCGTACGCGTCATTCGAGGAGAACATCAAGGGCACGCTCGAGCCGAACAAGCTCGCCGATCTCGTGATCCTCGACCGCGATCTCACGCGCATCCCGCCCGATGACATCCGGAATGCGCGCGTGATGATGACGATCGTGGGCGGAAAAATCGTCTACCGCAGTGACACACCCGTCAGTACTTCGCAGGCCCCAGTAGAATCGCGTTAGGAACGAGGTGGTCGGGCGACGACCACAGATACAAGCGTATCGGGCGCCGCTCGTTGGTCATCCCGGGAATGGGGGCAGGGCGGCGAGACGGCAATGGTGGACTCAGTGCCCGCAGGGTGCAAGAGAATGTCGCAGCGCTGGCATCGGAGGCTGATGCGTCGTACCTTCGCGCCAACCCCTCCTCGGGAGAATCCAGGTGTCGCAGTCAGCATTCCGGTGGCGTGTCACTGCCGTCATCCCCGTGTTCGCGCTCTTCGTCGCCGCTACGCCGTCATCGACGAAGGGCATCACGTACGACTTCTCCATGGTGACGTCGAGCGACGCGCAGAAGGGGAAGGAGATGACCATGAGCGGCAAGGGCATGGTCGCGGGCGGAAACGCGCGCGTCGAGTTCACCGACGTGAACATGCCGCAGATGCGAGCGCAGGGCGGACCGTTCGCCGAAGGATCCTACCTTCTCTTCAAGAGCGCGACGAAGGAGTTCATCATCGTCGACACGAAGCAGAAGCAGTACGCCGCGATGGACCAGGACGCGCTGATGCAGATGACGAGCATGCTCACGAACCTCGTCAAGTTCGAGATGACGAACGTGCACGTCGACGCCAATCGCGTGCAGCCCGACACCACCGTCGACAGCTACAAGACGCAGCACTACCGGATGACGCAGGCGTATCACATGAAGATGTCGATGGCGTTCATCCACCGCGAGAACGACGTCAACAACGTCATGGACTACTACTACGCGCCGGAGTTCGATGATCTGATCAACCCCTACATGTCATCGGGGTGGAGCTCGTCGGGCAACTTCTTCAACAATCCCGACTACACGGCGCAGCTCAAGGCGGCGAGCGCAAAGATGCATCACGGCGTGCCCGTTTTGGTCGTGATGCACTCGTCGGACACCGACAAGAAGGGGAAGGTCGAGAACGGGACGACGATCATGCACACCACGAATCTCGTGCGCGGCGATGTGCCGGCGTCGATGTTCGAGATCCCGGCGGGGTACACGAAGTACCAGCCGCCGACGCAGCCCGCGGCCGGCGCGTCCGGAGCGCAGGATGCGAACACCCAGACCGACACGACCACGAAGAAGAAAAAGCGCGGACTCTTTCACCTCCCCGACTGAGCATCTCCCGGATGGACGAAGCGCCAGGGCTCGAGCCCTGGCGCTTCGTCCATCCGGGAGATGCTCAGTCGGGGAGGTGAAAGAGTCCGCGCTTTTTCTTCTTCGTGGTCGTGTCGGTCTGGGTGTTCGCATCCTGCGCTCCGGACGCGCCGGCCGCGGGCTGCGTCGGCGGCTGGTACTTCGTGTACCCCGCCGGGATCTCGAACATCGACGCCGGCACATCGCCGCGCACGAGATTCGTGGTGTGCATGATCGTCGTCCCGTTCTCGACCTTCCCCTTCTTGTCGGTGTCCGACGAGTGCATCACGACCAAAACGGGCACGCCGTGATGCATCTTTGCGCTCGCCGCCTTGAGCTGCGCCGTGTAGTCGGGATTGTTGAAGAAGTTGCCCGACGAGCTCCACCCCGATGACATGTAGGGGTTGATCAGATCATCGAACTCCGGCGCGTAGTAGTAGTCCATGACGTTGTTGACGTCGTTCTCGCGGTGGATGAACGCCATCGACATCTTCATGTGATACGCCTGCGTCATCCGGTAGTGCTGCGTCTTGTAGCTGTCGACGGTGGTGTCGGGCTGCACGCGATTGGCGTCGACGTGCACGTTCGTCATCTCGAACTTGACGAGGTTCGTGAGCATGCTCGTCATCTGCATCAGCGCGTCCTGGTCCATCGCGGCGTACTGCTTCTGCTTCGTGTCGACGATGATGAACTCCTTCGTCGCGCTCTTGAAGAGAAGGTAGGATCCTTCGGCGAACGGTCCGCCCTGCGCTCGCATCTGCGGCATGTTCACGTCGGTGAACTCGACGCGCGCGTTTCCGCCCGCGACCATGCCCTTGCCGCTCATGGTCATCTCCTTCCCCTTCTGCGCGTCGCTCGACGTCACCATGGAGAAGTCGTACGTGATGCCCTTCGTCGATGACGGCGTAGCGGCGACGAAGAGCGCGAACACGGGGATGACGGCAGTGACACGCCACCGGAATGCTGACTGCGACACCTGGATTCTCCCGAGGAGGGGTTGGCGCGAAGGTACGACGCATCAGCCTCCGATGCCAGCGCTGCGACATTCTCTTGCACCCTGCGGGCACTGAGTCCACCATTGCCGTCTCGCCGCCCTGCCCCCATTCCCGGGATGACCAACGAGCGGCGCCCGATACGCTTGTATCTGTGGTCGTCGCCCGACCACCTCGTTCCTAACGCGATTCTACTGGGGCCTGCGAAGTACTGACGGGTGTGTCACTGCGGTAGACGATTTTTCCGCCCACGATCGTCATCATCACGCGCGCATTCCGGATGTCATCGGGCGGGATGCGCGTGAGATCGCGGTCGAGGATCACGAGATCGGCGAGCTTGTTCGGCTCGAGCGTGCCCTTGATGTTCTCCTCGAATGACGCGTACGCGGCGCCGCTCGTGTACGCGCGCAGCGCATCCTCGACCGTGATCTTCTGCTCGGGGATCCAGCCGCCGGGGTGCTTTCCGTCGAGCGTCTCGCGTGTGACCGCACCGTAGATCCCCTCGATCGGGATCGCCGGCGCGACGGACCAGTCGCTGCCGAAGGCGAGGGGCGCGCCGGCATCGAGGATCGACTTGAACGCGTACGTCGTCTTCGACCGCTCGTGTCCGATGACCGCCTCGGCCCACCGTCCATCGTCCATCTCGTGATAGGGCTGCATGCTGGCGATCACGTGCAGCGTTCCAAAGCGCGGGACATCCGACGGCGCGATGTGCTGCGCGTGCTCGATGCGGAAGCGGCGATCCTTCGGGCCGTCTTCCTTCTCCACGCGCGCGTAGTTGTCGAGCTGCATGCGAATGGCGCGATCGCCGATCGCGTGCACCATCACGTGCAGCCCCGCCTTGTCCGCGCCGGAGGTACGCGCATACAGACTCTCGGGCTCCGTGACGTAAAATCCGCTGTCCTTCGGCGAATCGGTGAACGGCGCGAGCATCGCCGCAGTGTGCGAGCCGAGCGAGCCGTCGGCAAAGCCCTTGAGCCCTCCGATCCGCACCCACTCGTCGCCGTGGCCGCGCGCGGCGACGGTGTCGCGCAGCCGCTCCCACGTCGCGAGGGGAACGACGGCGTAGATGCGGGTGATCATCCGCCCGGGAGTGTGATGCGCGCGCTCGAAGATCGAGAGGTCGTACCACGTGCCCATGTTCTGCGCAGACGTCACTCCGTGCTCCGCGAAGTACTTCATCGCGGCGTCGAAGGCGCGATCGGCGACCGCAGCGGGCGGGTCGGGGATCGAGTCGTCGACGAGCCCCTGTGCGTTGTCCTTCAGCAACCCCGTGGGCTCGCCCTGCGCATCACGCACGATCAGCCCGCCGTCGACATTGGGCGTCGCCTTGGTGACGTGCGCGGCCCGGAGCGCGGCGCTGTTGGCGAGGCTCATGTGCCCATCAAGTCGCGAGACCCACACCGGATTGTCGGGCGACACCGAGTCGATCCACTGGCGTGTGGGAAGCTCCCCACCCCAGAGCGTGTGATCCCAGTCGCCGTCGGTGACCCACGCACCCTTCGGAATCGTCTTCACATAGTCGCGAATGCGCGCAGTGAACTCGGCCGGCGTCTTCGCATCGCGAAGCTTCACGGAGGAAAGCCCGCGTCCCGCGCTGATGATATGCGTGTGCGCGTCGTTGAACCCCGGCACTACCATCTGGCCGTGCGCGTCGATGACGTTCGTCGCAGCACCGGTCATCTTTCGGATCTCGGCGCTGGAACCCACCGCCGCGATGGTGTCGCCGCGCACCGCGATCGCCTCGGCCCAGGGGCGCTTCGCATTCCCCGTCCAGATGCGCGCGTTCACCACGGCGAGGGTGACGGGGGCGCTCTTGCCGCCGGAACAGCCGGCGAGGGTGAACGCGGACATCATAATGAAAGCCGCATGGGCAAGACTCGGCGTGCGCAGAGGGATGCTCATCCTTCGCTAACGACGCTCCATCGCATCGCGAATGTCGAGGAGGATCTCGAAATAGAGCTGCTCACGACGATAGGCGAAGTCGAGTGTGGCCATCGACGTGCTGTCTTCGGTCGCCTTGGCGCGCTCGAAGCTCTCGCGATACATCTCGTCGAGATTGTTGAGGATGCGTTCGCGGCTGCGCGACATGGATATTTTCTCTAGGGCTTTGAGGGTGAGTCGTGGCGGGTCATCGTTCGTTGAAGCGGAGAGCGCGGCTTCGCCCTGCTCGAGGAAATA
>JALYSW010000191.1 GCA_030854615.1 Gemmatimonadota bacterium | reverse complement strand
CGACTAGAGCGCAGGGGCCACACCCGTTCCCATCCCGAACACGGTCGTTAAGCCCTGCAGCGCCGATGGTACTCCGCCCGAGAGGGCGCGGGAGAGTAGGCCGTCGCCGGCACCTCTTCGAAGCCCCCGGATCATTCGTGATTCGGGGGCTTCGTCTATTCACGTCTCACACCACATTCTCCACTGACCCAGCCGTCTCGCTTCCACCACCCACCCGGATTACCTCTTGCACTACGAACCGCCAGATCGCTCATACTCCAGATAACTCTCCTCCCACACCCGCACCCGATGTCCCGCACCCGCCTCATCACCCTCGGCGCCCTCGGCGCCTGGCTGGCTCTCTCCATCCGCCGCAAACACGACCGGCAGCTCGGCGAACGCGTCGCCGCCGCCGCGCTCGAAGCGCTCCTCAATGCCATCGATGCCAACGACGCGCAGACCGGCGCCCACGTGCGCCGCGTTGCCGCCTACGCCCTCGTCCTCGCACGAGCCGCCGGCCTCAGTGAGCACGAGTGCAGCACCATCGAGCGCGTCGCCCTCTACCACGACATCGGCAAGATGAACGCGGCCCTCTTCGACATCGTCCACGACAACGCGAAGCTATCGGACAAGGAACGCGCCCTCATCATCACCCACCCGCAACTCGGCGCAGATGTCATCCGGCCCCTCAGTGCCTTCTATCCCGAGCTCTACGAAGGGGTGCTCACGCATCACGAGCGATGGGATGGAAGCGGCTATCCGCGCGGACTCAAGGGGCTCGCGATTCCACTCCAGGCGCGCATCGTCGCCTTCGCCGACACCTTCGACGTCATCACCAACGGCCGCCGCTACGAGCGCGAGCGCTCCGTCAACGCCGCACGCGAAGTGATCGCCGCCGGTCACGGCACGCAGTTCGACCCCGAGCTCACGGATCTCTTCCTGAGCGACGCAGTGTTCGACGAGATCGCCGAGACCTTCCACTTCGCCAACTCGCCACAGATCGTGCGCCCCGACCGCCGCGATGCATCCGCAGCCGTCGGCGCGCCGGATATCACCTTCCGATGGCGGAACGGAGCGACCGCGCTGCCGCCTCGGGGTCGCTCGCGCTGAAGAGCGCGCGAATCACCGCGATCCCCTGCGCCCCCGCGGCGATCACCGCCGCCGCATTCGTCGCCTCGACGCCGCCGATCCCCACCGCCGGTCGCGCGCACAGCGCAACGAGCCGAGCGAGCTCCGTCACTCCGATCGCATTTCCCGCATCGCCCTTCGAGGCCGTCGCATACACGGGACCGATTCCCACGTAGTCCGCATCACTCGCCTGCAATGCCTCCGCATCGTTCCCCACCGACACGCCGATGATGCGCTCGGGGCCGAGCAGGCGACGCACCGCCGCCGCGGGAAGATCCTCGGGGCCGACGTGCACCCCCGCCGCACCCGCCGCGATCGCGAGGTCCGCACGGTCGTTCATGATGAGCGGCACGCCTCCCGGAAGCGCCGCGATCAGCGCGCGCGCTACTTCCACCTGTGTCCGCGCATCAGCATCTTTGAGTCGCAGCTGCACCATCGTCGCGCCGCCACGCACGCAGGCGAGCGCGCGCTGGACTATCTCCGGCGTCCCGCCACGCACGCCGTCCGTGATGGCGACCAGCGTCAGAGTCTCAGGATCGAGCATCGAGGAGTGGCATGGGTGACCGGACAGCGCGGGCGATTCGCGGCGCGACGACCGTCGACAGCAATAGCCCCGAGGAGATTCGGCACGCGACGCGCGAGCTCCTCGAGACCATCATCGCCCGCAACTCCATCACGAGCGCCGACGTCATCAGCGCGATCTTCACCGTCACCCACGACCTCACGAGCGACTTTCCCGCGCACGCCGCGCGCGAGCTCGGATGGCTCGACGTCCCGCTCCTCTGCACCCTCGAGATTCCGGTGCCCGGCTCGCTGCCGAGGTGCATCCGCGTGCTCCTGCACGTCGAGTCCACTGCGTCACGCGCCGACCTTCGGCACGTTTACCTGCACGCCGCGCGCGCGCTTCGTCCGGACCTCGCGGGCTGACGCGCCGCGGCGCGATCACTCGCGCGACGCGTGCTCGCGCCGCTCGCGCCGTGCTTCCTGCACGGCCTCGGTGTGCGCCTTGAACGTCGTGCGGAATTCGTGGTGCCCATCCGGACTGGCGACGAAATAGAGATACGGCACCGCCGCCGGAAAGAGCGCCGCCTCGATGCTCGCCTTCCCTGGTGACGCGATGGGACCGGGCGGCAGCCCCGGATGCCGGTACGTGTTGTACGGCGAGTCGACATCGAGATCCTTGAAGAAGAGCCGGTCGCGGTGCCCACCGAGCGCGTACTCCACGGTCGGATCCGCCTGCAGCGGCATCTGCAGACGCAGCCGGTTGTGATAGACGGCGGAGATCACCGCGCGCTCCTCGGGAAGCCGGGCCTCGCGCTCGATGATCGATGCCAGCGCCATCACGTCGTTCCGGCTCATCGCCAGCGCCTGCAGCTGGTCGTTCCACGCCGGTTCCCACACGTGCTCGAAGCGCGTCACCATCTCGCGCACGGCCACGCGCGGCGACGTGCCGTACGCGAAGATGTAGGTGTCGGGAAAGAGATAGCCCTCGAGCGTCTCCGTCGGGATATCGAGCTCGCGAAGCATCGCGGTGTCGCGCACCGCAACCGCCACCGACTCCGGCGGTGAGCCGAGCGCGGTGGCGAGGGCAGGGACGATGCTGTAGAGATTCCACCCTTCGGGAATCGTGAGCTTCCGCTCGAGCCCCTCGCCATCGCGGAGCGCCGTGAGCAGCTGCGACCACGACTCGCCGCTCCGCAGCGAGTATGTCCCCGCCTTGATGTCGTGGTCGTCGCCCGTGATCTTCGCGTAGTAGCGGAAGAATTTCGGCCACGCGATCAGTCCGGCGCGATGCAGGTTATCCGCCGCGGTGCGCAGGCTCGCACCCGGCGGGATGGTCACCTTCACCGCCGCACCGTGCGTGCCGCTCTCACACGCGCCCAGCGCAGCTAGGCAGAGCGCAACGACCAGCAGACGGCGCGCGCTATTCATGCGCCAGCCGCAGTGCATGCTGCAGCAGGATCGTCGCGGCCAGCGCATCGACGTCGCCCTTGCGGCCGCGCGTCGTGCCGCCCATCTCGCGCACCGTGCGGAGCGCGGCGGCCGTCGTATAGCGCTCGTCGACCAGGGTCACCGGAAGTCCCGTGCGCTTCTCGAGCTCCGCGGCGATCTGCCGGGTTTCGACCGCCCGCGGGGTATCATCACCTTGATCATCCAGCGGCAGCCCGATCACGAACGCCGTCGCTTCGGCCGCCTCCGCGCGCCGCACGATCTCCGCGACCGGCGGGCGCTTGCCCGCGCGACGGACGATGAATCCCAGAGGGGTCGCGATCGTGCGCGACGGATCGCTCACCGCGAGCCCGACGCGCTTGTCCCCGTAATCAACAGCGAGGATGCGTCCCGGATACGATGTCGTGTGGCCGGCCGACGGCGGCTCCGCGCCGCCCTCGCGCGCATCCTCGGCGTCAGCGTGCACGATCACCCTTGCGCCATCGAGATGAAGAACTCACGGTTGTTCTTCGTGCGAGACATGCGCTGCAGCAGGAATTCGATCGCCTCCGTCGACGGCATGTCGCTCAGGAAGTTGCGCAGCAGATAGACGCGGTTGAGCTCCGCCTGGTCGAGGAGCAGCTCTTCCTTGCGCGTCCCCGAGCGACCGATGTCGATCGCGGGAAAGACGCGGCGATCCGCGATCTTGCGGTCGAGCACGAGCTCCATGTTCCCCGTCCCCTTGAACTCCTCGAAGATCACCTCGTCCATCCGCGAGCCGGTCTCGACCAGCGCCGTCGCGATGATCGTGAGCGAGCCACCCTCGTCGATGTTGCGCGCCGCGCCGAAAAAGTGCTTCGGCTTGTGCAGCGCATGCGCGTCGACACCGCCGGAGAGGATCTTTCCCGAATGCGGCACGATGACGTTGTGCGCACGCGCGAGGCGTGTGATCGAGTCGAGAAGAATGACAACGTCGCGCCCCTGCTCGACGAGTCGTTTCGCCTTCTCGATCACCATGTCCGCCACCTGCACGTGGCGATCCGCCGGCTCATCGAACGTCGAGCTGATCACCTCGGCCGACTTCACCTGCTCCTGCATGTCGGTCACCTCTTCGGGGCGCTCGTCGATGAGCA
>JALYSW010000179.1 GCA_030854615.1 Gemmatimonadota bacterium | reverse complement strand
CCCGTGATGTCGCGCGTCTTGTACGCCTCGCGTCCGATCTTCGCCAGAATGGTTCCAGCCGAAATCTTCGCGCCATCGGTCACGATGAGCTGCGCACCAACCGGAACCACGAAGTCGCGCAGACGCTTCTCCTTCCCGCCCTTCTCCTGAATGATCTCGATGTGCGGGTGGAGCTTCTTTTCACGATCCTCGATCACGACGCGCTGACGCAGACCGGTGAGCTCGTCGAGCTCTTCGGAGAGCGACTCTTCCTCGACGAGGTCGACGAAGCGAATCGTACCTTCGACGTCCGCGATGATCGGCGTGGTATACGGATCCCACGTGAACACCACTCCGTCCTTCTTGATCTCCGCGCGATCGTTCACCATCAGGAACGCGCCGAGCGGAACCTGGAAGCGCGAAACGATCGCCGCATTCTCATCGGCACTCGCGCGAATCATGATGTCGCCCTCGTACGAGGTGACGATGCGCTGTCCCTCGGGGTTGGTCACGAACACCAGCCGCTCGCCATACTCGATCGTACCCGCAACCTTCGACTTCCGCGCCGTCTGCTCCGCGATACGCGCCGCGGTGCCGCCGATGTGGAAGGTACGAAGCGTCAGCTGCGTGCCCGGCTCGCCGATCGACTGCGCCGCGATGATTCCCACCGCTTCGCCGAGATCGACCATTGCCATCGTCGCGAGATTTCTGCCGTAGCACATCTGGCAGAGACCACGCTTCGCTTCGCAGGTGAGCACGGAGCGAATCCGAACCGTCTCGATTCCCGAGTTCTCGATCGCACTCGACGTCTCCTCGTCGATCAACTCGCCCGCTTCGACCAGCAGCGTGCGGCGTCCCGACTCGTCGACCTCGTGCGGATCCTCGACATCCTCTGCGGCCACGTTGCCGACAATGCGCTCCGAGAGGGGCTCGATCACATCTTCCCCTTCCTTCAGCGCGCCGACCTCGAGACCGAGGATCGTGCCGCAATCCTCTTCGGTGATCGTCACATCCTGCGCGACGTCCACCAGACGACGCGTGAGGTACCCAGCGTCGGCCGTCTTGAGCGCCGTATCCGCCAGTCCCTTTCGCGCGCCATGCGTCGAGATGAAGTACTCGAGCACCGACAATCCTTCACGGAAATTCGACTTGATCGGGCTTTCGATGATCTCGCCGATTCCACCGGTCAGCTTCTTCTGCGGCTTCGCCATCAGTCCGCGCATCCCCGCCAGCTGGCGGATCTGATCGCGGCTGCCTCGTGAGCCGGAATCGAACATCATGAAGACGGGGTTGAAGCCGTTCTTCGACTCCCGCATCGCCTTCACCATCGCGTCCGCAACGTCGTTGTTCGCGTGCGTCCACGTGTCGATCACCTTATTGTAGCGCTCACCGTTGGTGATGTTACCGGTGTTGTACGCGCGCTGGAAACGCTCGACGCGCTCCTCCGCCTCCTCGAGCAGCGTCTCCTTCTCGACGGGAATCTCGAGATCCTCGATTCCGATCGACACGCCGCCCATAGTGGCGTATCTGAACCCGAACTCCTTGAGCCGGTCGAGGAACTGCACCGTCGTCGACAACCCCTCCTGACGGTACGACTCGAACACGAGCTCGCCGAGCGCCTTTTTCTTCATCTCACGATTCTGGAAGCCGAGCGCCGGCGGAACGATGGAGTTGAACACCACGCGACCCACCGTCGTGTTCTCCCACCGCTTCCCCTGCGCATCGTCGACCAGGTACCGCACCGGCGTGTGGAACGTCGCGCGGTTGAGCGCGATCGCAACCTCCGCCTCGGCCACCGTCGTGAATCGCGGCGCGTTCTTGACCTTCGCCTCGAAATCATACGGCGCCTTCGTCAGGAAATAGCAGCCCAGCACGATGTCCTGGCTCGGCTCCGCCACCGGACGACCGTCCGACGGCTTCAGAATGTTGTTCGACGACAGCATCAGCAGGCGGCACTCGAGCTGCGCCTCGAACGACAGCGGCACGTGCACCGCCATCTGATCACCATCGAAGTCGGCGTTGAACGCCGCGCAGACGAGCGGGTGAATTCGAATCGCCTTCCCTTCCACGAGCACGGGCTCGAACGCCTGGATGCCCAGACGATGGAGCGTCGGCGCGCGGTTGAGCATCACCGGATGATCCTTGATGATCTCCTCGAGAATCTCGAACACCTCCGGCGACTCGCGCTCCACGATCTTCTTGGCGCGCTTCACCGTCTCGGCGATTCCCTTGTCCACGAGCTTGTGGATGATGAACGGCTTGAACAGCTCGAGCGCCATCGCCTTCGGCAGTCCGCACTGGTGCAGGCGGAGCTCCGGACCGACGACGATCACCGAACGGCCCGAGTAGTCCACTCGCTTGCCGAGCAGATTCTGACGGAACCGTCCCTGCTTGCCCTTCAGCATGTCCGAGAGCGACTTGAGCGGACGCTTGCCGCGACCACGGATCGCCTTCGAGCGGCGGCCGTTGTCGAACAGCGCGTCGACCGCTTCCTGCAGCATGCGCTTCTCGTTGCGCAGGATCACTTCCGGCGCCCGGTGCAGAATCAGCTTCTGCAGACGGTTGTTGCGGTTGATCACCCGGCGGTACAGATCGTTCAGATCGGACGTCGCGAAACGGCCGCCATCCAGCGGAACCAGCGGACGCAGATCCGGGGGAATGACCGGGATGACATCCAGGATCATCCACTCCGGCTTGTTGCGAACGCCGCCCGCATCACCGGACCCACGGAACGCATCGACGATCTTGAGCCGCTTCAGCATCTGCTTCTTCCGATGCTGCGACGTCTCCACCGCGACCTGCGTGCGCAGCTGCTCGGAGATCGTGTCGATGTCGAGCCGCTTGAGCAGCTCGCGAACCGCGGGCGCGCCGATGTCGGCCTTGAAGGCGTCGTCGTTCTCCGACCTCGCCTTCTCGCGCAAATTCAAAAATTCATCTTCGTCGAGGAGCTGGTTGTGCTCGACTTCCTGAGCACCCGGCTCGATGACGACGTAATTCGAGTAGTAGATGATCTTCTCGAGATCACGGAGCGTGATGTCGAGGAGATTGCCCATCGGACTGGGCAGCGTCTTGAAGAACCAGATGTGCGCGACGGGTACGGCGAGCTCGATGTGCCCCATGCGCTCGCGACGGACGCGCGACAGGGTGACTTCGACGCCGCAACGATCGCAGATCACGCCACGATAACGGATGCGCTTGTACTTGCCGCAATGGCATTCCCAGTCCTTTACGGGACCGAAGATGCGCTCGCAGAACAAGCCATCCTTCTCGGGCTTGAACGAGCGGTAGTTGATCGTCTCCGGCTTGGTGACCTCGCCCCACGACCACCAGTTGCGGAGCCCCTGCATCTCGTGGCGCTCGCGCTCCTTCGGGTC
>JALYSW010000174.1 GCA_030854615.1 Gemmatimonadota bacterium | reverse complement strand
CGCAGGGCATCTTCTTCTGGAAGAAAAAGAAGCCGCCTCCACCGCCGCCCGCGGCCGCGCCGGCTGCCGCTGCGGCCCAAGCGCCGCCGGTCACGCCTCCGAACGCGCTCACTCCCGAGCAGGCGGCCGACAAGGACCGTCTGATCAAGCAGGCGCGCGAGAAAGCGCTGAACCGGGATACGACCGAAGCGGGCGCCGAGGAGCGTGCGGAGCTCTTCAAGATGGTGCTGATCATCGACGGCTCCGACACCGAAGCGCGCATGGGCTTCGACCAGGCGCAGAAGGACATCGATGCGGCGCACGCGCGCGATGCGGCCTCACAAAAGTCGAAGGAGGACGCCGTCGCGGCGAAGCGCGACAAGCTGCGAGCGGCGGAGACCGCGCTCGATGCGGGCGACCTAAAGACGGCGGACAGCCAGGTCGACGACGTCCTCTCGACTGCACCGGACGATCCGCGTGCCGTCTCGCTCAAGGCGGCGATCGCCGACAAGCGGAAGTCGGCGGCGACGCGCAAGAAGCTGTTCATCATTGGGGCGATCGTGCTCGCCGTCACGGTAGCCGGGGTGCTCCTGGTGATCCAGCTGCTGCGCGCCAAGCGCGTTCACGACAAGGAAACGAAGGCAGCCGCCGCGACGCGCAAGGCGATTCTCAAGGTCGTCGACGGAGTAGGGCGGGGAAAGCTGATCGCGCTCGACAAGGATGTCTTTCGCATCGGCGCGGCCATGGGCGACAAGCCGGAGGAGCAGAACGACCTCGTCCTGAGCGACAGCGAGAGCGTGATCTCCCGCTATCACTGCTCGATCATCAGGAAGGACGGCGGCTTCTGGCTGGTCGACTCATCGCAGAACGGGACGTCGCTGAACGACCAGAAGCTCGATCGCGGCGAGGATCACAACCTCGACGATGGGGATGAGTTCGTACTGGCGGATGTGAGTCGGATCAAGTTCTTGTTTACGTGAGCGCCGAGGTTATCGACCTCAACTCACCGTGAACTTATCGTGCCGGTCCGCGAAGCGATCCACGTGCAGATGCACCCCCGTCCCCGCGCGATCCGATAGCCCCGCCTTGATCGCGCTCTGGATCTGCGCCTGCAGCACCGAGTCCGTGGAGAAGTCCTTCACGCGAATCCCCGCCGCCCTGCAGTTCGCCACGATCCACTGCACCTGATCGCGCGACAGATCGTTGACGCGCATGTCGATCGCTCCACCCCTGCCGTAAAGCGAGAGATGCTCGGGATGATCGCGTCCGGTCACCACGACCTGTCGATGAAACTGCGACGCAAAGCGCGTCTCCATCGAGCCGAATCTCGTCGCGAAATCAGCGGCGCTGAGCTGCGCTTTGAGCGATGACGCGGTGCTCACCGTCGCCTTCGCGTTCCTGTACTGCGCAGGGACGTTTTGGCTCCGCGTCCGGTATATCTCGCCGATCGTCGCCTCGAGCGACGCGATCCGCGGCTTCACCCACGGGTTGTCGCGCAGCCGGCTCGTCTCGATCACGTTCGTCGACCGCGCGAATTCCTGCAGCGCCTGATCGTTGAGCCCGAGATCGAGCAGCGTCGAGCCACGCTCCATGTGATCGTAGCTCACCAACAGCAGCGAGTCGAAGAGCGTCGCGTCGTTGTCGGAGAGCGGCGTCACCTGCGACTCGTCCGTCGCGCCGCGGTACACCGACACCCCCGCGACGACGAGCAGCGCGACTACCACGAGCACCGCCGCCCAGATCGCGATCGAGCGAGCGACTCCACCACCGCCACCGCGTTTCGCCTTCCTCTTCTTTTTCTTCTTCCCGCTCCGCGCCGCGACGGGCACGAACTCGCCCCCGGCATCGTCCGTCGCCTCGACGGGCAGCGGTTCGCCCGTCTCCAGACGCCACACTGATCCCGGCACCACCTGGATCACGTCCCCATTCTGCACGCGCGTCAGCACGCTCACCGAGCGGCCGTTCAGCGTCGGTGCGGGATGCACACCGGCCACCGGCGAGAGATAAAAGCCGTCCTCGCGCTCCATGATCGCGACGTGCCGCGACGCAACGCCGGGGAGGAGCAGCGCGAGCGCCGAATTGGGCGCCGAGCCGATCCAGAAGGGCGTCAGCGCGATCGAGGTAGGCGCGCCCTGCGTCGGCGCGACGGGAACCAGCCTGGGATCGTAGGTCACGACTCGTAATGGACGTGAAACGCCCCCGCTTCGCAACGCCCGCCTTCGATTCGCGCGCCGCGCGAATACCTTTCACGCATGGACCCCATCGAGGAATTTCGCGCGCTCTTCGCGCAAGCCCAGGCCGTGGACCGCTTACGTCTCCCCGATCCGACGGCGATGTCGCTCGCGACGGTGAGCACCGACGGTTGGCCATCCGTCCGCATCGTCCTGCTCAAGAGCGTCGACGAGCGCGGCTTCGTCTTCTACACGAATCTCAACGGCCGGAAGGGGCGCGAGCTCCTCTCCACGTCGCGCGCCGCGCTCTGCTTCTACTGGGCGGCGCTCGACACGCAGATCCGCGTCGAGGGCACTGTCGAGCCGGTGACCGACGCCGAGGCGGACGCGTATTTCGCGTCGCGCGCGCGCGAGAGCCAGATCGGCGCATGGGCCTCCCGCCAGAGCGAGACGCTCTCGAGCATGGACGCGCTGCGCGGACGCGTGCTCGAAGTCGAGCAGCTCTACGAAAACAAAGCCGTGCCGCGCCCGCCGTACTGGACCGGGCGCCGCGTGAAGCCCGCGCGCATCGAGTTCTGGCACGCGGGCGACTTCCGCCTGCACGAGCGCCGCCTCTTCGAGCGCGACGGCGACCGCTGGACGATGCGCCGCCTCTTTCCGTGACGGAATCGGTACTGTTGAAGCGCACACGCAGTCCGTAAGATTCGCCGCATGGCAACTCGAGTGGAGGCAAGTCCTCCTTCCGTCGCAGCGACCACGTGGAGCATTGACGAGTCGCGCGCGCTCTACAACATCGAAGGCTGGGGGATCGGCTACTTCGACGTGAACGAGCAGGGACATGCGGTCGTCTGTCCCGATCTCTCCCGCCCGGATCGCAAGCTCGACTTGTTCAACATGGCGATGGATCTCGCCGAACAGGGCGTCGGCCTTCCGCTGCTCCTCCGCTTCAGCGACATCCTGCGTTCCCGCATCGAGACACTCTGCGGAACGTTCGATCGCGCGATCAAGGAGTTCGAGTACGAAGGGAGCTACACCCTCGTCTATCCGATCAAGGTCAACCAGCAGCGCCACGTCGTCGAAGAGATCGTGCACTTCGGCGCGAAGTATGGCGTCGGCCTCGAGTGCGGCAGTAAGCCCGAGCTCCAGGCCGTGCTTGCGCTCACCGAGTCCGCCGATCATCTCATCGTCTGCAACGGCTACAAGGATGAGGAGTTCATGCGCCTCGCCCTCATGGGACAGAAGCTCGGCCACGAGGTGTTCATCGTCATCGAGCAGGAGGGCGAGCTCGACGTGCTCCTCCGCGTTGCCGACGAGATGGGCGTCGCGCCGCAGGCGGGAATCCGCATCAAGCTCGCGTCCGAGGGGTACGGGCGCTGGGCCGAGAGCGGCGGTGAGAAGTCGAAGTTCGGCCTGAGCGCGAGCGAGCTCATTCGCGTGGTCGACAAGCTGCGCGCCATGGGCCGTCTCGACGTGCTCAAGCTCATCCACTTCCACCTGGGCTCGCAGATCACGGACATCCGCTACATCAAGTCGGGGCTCCAGGAAGTGGCGCGCTTCTACGCCGAGCTGCACGCAGCCGGTGTGCGCGTGAGCCACGTCGACGTGGGCGGTGGTCTCGGCATCGACTACGACGGCTCCGGCTCCACGGTCACCGCCAGCGTCAACTACTCGGTGCAGGAGTACGCGAACGACGTCGTGTACACGCTGGCCGAGATGTGCCGCGAGCTGGAGATTCCGATGCCGAATCTCATCTCCGAGTCGGGGCGCGCGCTGACCGCGCATCACGCGCTCCTGCTCCTCAACGTGATCGACGTCGAGTCGCAGCAGGACGTCGAGCTGCCGGTGCTCACCGACGACGACCACACGATCCTGCACGATCTCCAGG
>JALYSW010000167.1 GCA_030854615.1 Gemmatimonadota bacterium | reverse complement strand
GCACCGAGCAGCACGTGGCGCAGCGCGAGTCCCCGCGTGCGGCGCATCGTCGTCAGACCGCCGCCGGCTCGGCTGGCGCAGCAGCGGGAGCCGCTGCGGCCGCTGCTGCAGCCTTGGCTGTCTTGCTCGCCTCGATCACGGCCGCGTCCTTCGCCACCTGCGCCTTCGTCCCCGTCACGATGAGCACGTCGTCGTCCTCGCGCATGATCCGCACGTGCGATTCGGGCGGTAGCTCGCCACCGATGATCGTCCGCGAGAGCTCCGATACGACGAGTCGCTCCACGGTACGCTCGACGGGGCGCGCCCCGTAGGCCGGATCGTACGCCAACTGCGCGAGCAGCTCCACCGCGTCGTCGTCCGCCTCCAAGGTGACCTGATGCTCTTCCAGCAGTCGCGCGCCGATGCTCGCGAGGTTCATGCGCACGATCTTCGAGAGGATCGGCAAATCGAGCGAGTTGAACGGGATCACGGCGCTGATGCGGTTGAACAGCTCCGGTCGCAGCGACGACTGCACGACCTTCATCAGGATCTCCTTCCGCTGCTCGAGATCGTCGGTTGCGGCCATCGATTCCTTCACGCCGAGGTTCGACGTGAGGATGATGATCGTGTTCGTGAAGTCGCAGAAGCGTCCCTTTGCATCCGTCAGGCGTCCCTCGTCGAGTACGCCCAGCAGGATGTCGATGACCTCCGGATGCCCCTTCTCGATCTCGTCGAAGAGCACGATCGAATACGGCGAGCGGCGCACCTGCTCGGTGAGAAATCCTCCCTGTTCCGAGCCGACGAGGCCGGGACGCGAGCCGATGAGTCCCGACACCGAGCCCGCATCCTTGTACTCCGCCATGTCGATGCGGATGAGCGCCGTGTCATCATCGAACAGCGCCTCGGCAAGCGCCTTCGCGAGCTCCGTCTTGCCAACGCCCGTCGGCCCGACGAAGAGGAACGACGCGGGCTTGCGCTTCTTGCGCAGGTCCGCGCGCATGCGGCGCGCGGCATCGGCAAGATGGTCCGCTGCGTCGTCCTGCCCGAGCACGCGCGCACGGAGGCGCTCCTCGAGCTTGAGCAGCCGCTCGCGCTCGCTCTCCATCATGCGCGAGATGGGAATTCCCGCGCGTCGTGCGACGACCTCGGCGATCATATCGGGGCCGACCTCCGCGGGGACCAGTACGCCGGCGGCGGAGAGCTTCGCCCACCGCGCATCGAGATCGGCCTGCTGGTCGCCGAGGAACTTGAGCGCGCCGTAGCGCAGTTCGGCTGCCTTCGCGACGTCGCCGGCGGATTCCGCGGCGTCGAGCTCGGCCTGCTTCTCCTGCGTCGCCTTGCTCGTGGCCTGCAGCCCGTCCGAGACCTCCTTCTCGTCCTTCCAGCGGGCAAGCAGCACGTCGAGCTCCTTCTGCTTCTTCGCGGCGTCGGCGGTCGCGTTTTTGAGATCGTCGCCCTTCCCTCCGCCGGCGCCTTTCAAGGCTTCGATGCGCGCGTTCAAGCGCACGAGCTCGCGCTCCTTCTCGTCGATCTGATTCGGCTTCGACTCGAGCTGCATGCGGATGCGTGCGGCCGCTTCGTCGAGGATATCGAAGGCCTTGTCGGGGAAGAATCGGTCGCGCAGATGGCGGCGCGCGAGCTTCACGACCGCGTGCAGCGCGTCCTCGCTGATCCGCACGCCGTGGTGCCGCTCGAAATTCCCCTTCACGCCGCGAAGCATCGCGAGCGTCATGTCGTCGTCCGGCTCCTCGACGATCACCTTCTCGAAGCGACGCGCGAGCGCGCCATCCTTCTCGATGTGCTCGCGATATTCGTCGTGGGTGGTCGCGCCGACGCAGCGCAGCTCGCCGCGCGCGAGCGCCGGCTTCAGGATGTTCGCCGCATCCATACCGCCGGCGTTGCCGCCCGCACCAACCAGGGTGTGTAGCTCGTCGAGGAAGAGGATGACGTCGTCGGTACCGCGGACCTCGTCGACGATCGCCTTGATCCGCTCCTCGAACTCGCCGCGATACTTGGCGCCGGCGACGAGCGCGGTGAGATCGAGCGAGAGCAGCCGGCACTTGCGCAGCGACTCCGGCACGTCCCCCGCCGCGATGCGGAGCGCCAGCCCCTCGACGACAGCGGTCTTCCCCGTTCCCGGATCTCCGACGAGCACCGGATTGTTCTTGGATTTTCGCAGCAGCGTCTGGATGAGCGCGCGCGTCTCGACGTCGCGCCCGATCACCGGCGAGAGCTTCCCGTCGCGCGCGCGCTGCGTGAGGTCCGTCGCGTACTTCGCGAGCTGGCTCGCGCCAGCGTCGGCCGAGGTCTCTTCCGTCGGCTGCATCACCGCCGGATTATCGAGCGCGGCACCGATGCTCTCGGCCGTCCATCCCGCATCCTTGAGCGCCGTCGCAAGATCGGCCGAACGCGAGTCCGTTGCCGCCAACGCGACTTCCAGCGCGCCGACGGTGCTGCTCCCGCGCTTGTCCGCCACCGCGAATGCGCGGTCGAGCAGATCGCGCAGCGAGCGTCCCGCGATCGGCTGGCGTCCCGGCTCGAGCTTGGTCGCATCGCGCTCAGCCGGCATGCGCTCCACTGCGGCGAGCGCCGCCGCCGCATCGAGCTTCACCTGCGCTGCCACGTGCTGCAGCGCGCCGCCCTTGTCGAGCAGCACCTGCATCAGATGCCTGGAGTGGATGTATCCCGAGCCCGCGCGGGCCGCGACGCGCCGCGCGGACTCGAGCGCGGCGGAAAGGTCCATGGCGAGACGACTCAGATCCATCGGGTGCTCTCCTTGATAGACATCGTGTGCGGTACGCCGGCGCGAGCAGCGCGCCGGACGTCGTTCACTTTGGCTTCTTCAGTTTGATGACCGGCGTGCTGAGTGGCGTGTGCTCGGATGGTGTCGATGGCGATTGCTGCGGCGCCGCGGATGCGACGGGCGACACCGACGGAGCCGGCGACGACATCGCCGGCGGCGCAACGCTCCCCTCGGCGATGAGCCCGAGGCGGCGCTGATAGAGCAGCGCGCCGCGCACGCGATGGCCCGGCTGCACGGTGATCGTGAGCCCCGAGATCGTCGCGACATCGGGCGGCGTATCGAAGTTCATCGCGAAGTTGCGCTGCCCCGGAATCTCCGCCGCGATGTTGCGCGACGTTGGCCGGCTCGGGCCGGCGGTCGAGTTGATGCGCAGATCGACGCGAAGCTCTTCGCCCACCTGCCAGCTCGATGTTCCCTGCGGGTCACCCATGAGCACGATGCGATACTCGTGGCGCCCCGTGAGATTCATCTGCGAGAAGACGAAGGTGAGGATGTCGCCGTCGCGCTGCGGGTGCCCCGGAGTCGCCACCGAGACGTAGAAGTGCTCGCCGCCGCGGTCGAGGAGGAAGCGCAGCGAGTCGATCGACCGGTTGATGCGATAGTCGATGTACTTCCCCTCGAGCGCCTCGCACAGCCTGCGCAGCTGATTGATCGTCTGCTCCGCTCGCTCGAGCGAATGCCGCAGGTCGTCGCGCGGGCTCAGCTCGCGACGCGTCGACAGCGCCTGGCGCTCCTCCTCGAGCAGCGTCGCGTAGCTCGCATCCGCACCCGTGAGCGTCTGGAAGAAGCTCTGCGTCGAGGCGCTCAGATCGAGCGCGACGGCGATCCGCCTGCCGCAGCGATCGACCTGCTGGAAGAACGCGAACGGTGACATCGCCGGATCGAAGGTCTCGTACGCGACGGTGTCGAGCGCCATCACCGCGCGCTCGATGAACGACAGGATGTCGGTATCGGCGCGCACATCGATTCCGCGGCGCGAGACCTGGTCGGCGTAACGCGCCACCGCGCGATGCAGCTCGGCGAACTCGCCAGCGAGAAGGACGATCTCCGCCTGCAGCGATCGCCATCCGCCATAAAGGGAGCTGTGCGCCATCAGCGTGGCGCACGTCGGGATGAAGCGCGGATCGAGCTCGAACCCGAGCGTCTCGGACGCGCGTCGCACCTTCCCGATGGCGAGCGAGTGCGGAAGCGCGTCGGCATCGACGCCGAGGGCGATCGCGTAGCTGTTGCGGCGGAGGGCGGCGAAGTTCGGATTCGCGTCGTCGCTGCCGACGCTCTCGGGATCCTCTTCCCTTCCGCTGCCGGCTACGAGATAGACGAGCAGCTCGGTAGCGCCGGCGAGATCGCCGCGGGGGAAGCTCTGGCGGATGATGCACGACTCATCGATGTCGACGATGTCCCCGTGCGATGTGAGCCCGCGCGCCTGACGGACGGAGATGCTCACCGCGGTGCCGTCATCCTTCACGTCGACCTTGGGGTCGTGGACGCCGAGCCCGCGCTGCGCAGACTCGAGGCGCACGCCGCCACCCACCAACCCCGTTGCGGTCATGCAGTTGCGAAGCACCCAGCCTACGGTGTTGTCGATATACCGGTCCTGCAGCTTGAAGTGCTCCGGCGTGAGGAGCATCCCCGTGGTCCAGTTGACCGACTTCAGCCCTTCTCCCGTCTCCTCCGGCATTACGCGGATCTCCTTTGCGGCGGTGCGCCAAGATAGCTGTTCACTCCCAGGACCGCTGCATCTTCGTTCGCCTTCGCGCCGCCGACGCGGGCCGGCTGGCTCGCGTCCCCCACGCGCCACCGCTCGCGCACCGAGCGTGCGAGATGCATCGGGAGCACGAGCCGATAGAGCTCATCCCGCTCACGGCGCGCGACATCGCCGGTGTGCGCGAGATACATGGCGAGGTCGATCGGGCCGTAGCGCACCTCGATCGATGCCTCGTCGCGCAATCCCGTGCCGGCGATGGAGTCGACGCCAAGGCGCGCATTGCCGACACCAAGACGCGTGGTGCCGCTCGCGAGCTTGACCATTCCCGCGTGCATGGTGACACTCTCCACCGGCAAGGTAAAGACGAGCCGGCAGGCGACACGTAGCGCCAGCTCGCGTCCGGCGATGCGGTGCAGCGCCGGCAGCAGCCGCGCGACCGCGAACCAGCGATCCTCGCTCCATCGCTCGGCCGAGAGCTGGAAGATCTCCTCGATCCAGCGGCGGGTGCGAACCATGTCGTCCGGCGAGGCGACGAAGTAGTCACCTCCACGACGCACGCGATGCGCGAGCTTGGCGAGCGGACTGTCGAACAGTGCGAAGAAGCGGTCGGAGCGGAACTCGTACTCATCCTCGTCGCGCATCGCGAACGGCAGCGAGTCGATCGCGCTCGCTCCCGCCACCCGGAGCACGACGCGCGTGCGAGGGGTGAGCGGCGTCCCCGGCGCCGGTGACTGCTCGACGATCGTCCCCGGCTCCCATCCGCGCCCTGCGCTCTCGATCACGACGCGCGAGTCGTCGACGCCGAGCGCGTAGAGCGTCGTGAGCGCGGAGTCGACGCTCTGGCGCGCGAGCCTGCGCGCGCGCACGAGATCGGGCATGCCGAGCCGCGCGTCGTCGCCCTCGACCTCGGATACGGGAGCAACCAGTGTGGAGATCGCCTGCTCCATCGTACTCGCCGGAGCCGCCGGATCCTTCGGCGTCTTCCGCTTAGGCATTGGAGAGCACCGACACGCGCACCGCGCGCCCCATGATCACGCGCTGCTGCAGATGCGCCTCGAGCAGCGTGCCGAGGCGCGGCAGCTCCGAATCCGGATCCGCGAAATCGGAGGGCGTCACGCGCACATCGACGACGTCGACCTGGCGAACGCCTTGCGGCCCGAGCTCCGATGTCGTCGAGACGTCGACCGCCTTGATGCGCGGCTCGAACGCACGCGCCGTGATCGCGACATCGTCGATCGTCACCACGCGCTCGCGCGTCCGGAGCAGCTCCGCGAAACGGATGCGCGCGTCGACATATGGGGGCGGTGCTCCTCCGCCGCGCGAGACCGCGAGGTTCGTCACCCGCGCCGTGATGTTCGACAGCGGCGACGCGATGCGCTTCACGGCGCCCACCTCGACGCCGTTCGCTCTGGCACCGTCGCAGAACAGGAAGCGCGCCATCGCGTAGCCGTCGAACCGCCCCGTGGGTTGGCGATGCGGGCGGCATTCGAGCTGGCCGCTCCGAAAGCGATAGCGCCCCGCCTCTGCAGGTGCCGAGATCGACGAATCGTTGACGTAGGCATCGCCCTTCTCGCCGCTGATGCTCAGGAGGCCGAGGAGATGCTGATCGGTGCGCCCTTCGGGCCGCAGCGTGACCGAGCTCCCCATGCGATCGAACTGGATGCGTTCGTTGTAGATCTCGATGTTGCTGGCAGTGACGGAGTGAAGCGCGACGCGCTGCAGCTCATCGGCCACGCGCGTGAGGCCGGCCGGGAGCGGCACCTGTACCCAGATCAGCGGACGCTCCAGCGCATCCTGCTCCTTCTCCGGGAGCAGCATCGCGAGCGCCTCGGCGAAGCGCGCCGGCGGCTGCGAAGTCGTGCGACGCTCGGGAGGCACGGGCGGAAAGACGACGCACTGCTTGCCATAGCTGCCGGCCGAGAGCTCGAACGCACTCGCCACATCGGCGGCATCGTCGGATGCGGTGCCCGCCGCCACGATCTGATCTTCGACCGCACGGGACGAGTCGTTCCAGACGAGTCTCGTCACGCCACCGCGGCCGTGATTGGCGCGCAGTGTTCCCTGCTCGGAGACCGAGCCGTTTGCCGAGAGGATCTGCCACGGGCTCCGCGAGACCGCCTCGACGAGCGCGCTGTCGACGCTGGTGACATCGAGAAAGAGACCGAGTCCGCTGAGATGCGCGGCGTCGCCATTAAAGGCCAGGAGGAGCGTCGGGGGCGCGTTCCGAAGTGCGAGCGGCGTGCTGCCGGGGACGATCGGTGCGCTTCCCACGCGCGCGCCCGCAACGGCGTGGAGCTTCCCGTTCTCGTAGACGCCCGCAAAGGCCAGCGTCGTCGCGGAGATCTCGATCGATTCGTCGATCGTGAATCGGATCTGCTCTCCGCTCGACGAGCTGCCGATCAGCTCCGTATCGAGCGCGAGCCGCTCGCGCTGATCGACGCTCGTGAAGGACACGACGGTTTGCGCCGGGTGCGCGAGTCGTGCCGGCAGCGCGAGTCCGTTGAGCAGATCGTCGAGCACGGCCACCGGGAAGACGTACTCGGATTCCTGGTAGATGCGCTCGAGCTGCACCGCGAACGCCTGGAAGAGCGCGCCGAGGACGGGATCGGGCTGCGGTTGCGTGCCGAAGCGAGTCGCGATCGCGGACTCGAACTCACGGCGCATCTCGGCCGCGAGATCCGCCGCGGAGCGTGTGGCCCCGCCGAGCACACCGGCTGGCCGGGCACGTGCGGCGGCGCTACCGCGCTGGCTCGTGGTCATGCGTCACTCTTCACGAGACACCTTGAAGTCCTGCGTCGGCTTCGGATTCTCACGCGCGTTCGCGACGCCGTCTCGAGTTTCCGGCTCGACGAAGATGCTGCCCTGGGTCGGCGGCATCGCGAAGCCGGGCGGATTGATGTTCGTCAGCCCCCCCGAGACGACGTTCTGCACCGATCCCAGGGTGACGACATTCATCCCCTGCAGCACGACGCCGGCGGACGACAGCTCCGCGGTGCTGCCGCCCACCAACAGGGCGATGCGCTGGTCGGACTGATGGACATCTGCACCGGCGACCTCGATGAAGCGCGATCCCTTGATCGACGTCTGATCATCGCCCTTGATGATGCGCGTTGCGTCCTTTTCCACGAGCTCGACGAGATTCTTGCAGCTGAGCTGAATCCGGTCACCCGCGTTGAGAAAGAGATCGCCATCGGAGTGGATCGTGATTCGCGCTGCACCGTTCACACCGTTGCTCAGCTGCACGAGGCAGACGCCGCTTGGCGAATGAATCTCGACGATCCCGTTGTCATCCATGACGATAGCGTTGCCGCTCTTCGTCACGATCCGCTTGGGCGCCGCGCCAGGGCTGACATCGGCGCCGTTCCAGACGCTGCCGATGATGTACGGATGCTCGGGATCACCCTCCTCGAAGCCGACGATCACCTCGTCGCCGATCTCGGGGAGAAAGGCGATGCCGCGCCCGTTGCCGGCGAATGGCGTGATGTATCGCGCGAACTGTTCCAGCTCGGGACGCCCCTGCGGGCTGTCCTTGAGCCTGATCTGGATGCGGCCGAGATTCAGCGGATCGACGTTGTTCACGACCTCCGCGGTGGTGAGTCCGAAGACCAGCTCCCTGGCCGGCTGGACCGGACTCGAGTAGTTGGCCCAGGGCGTGGCGACGAAGCTGTTGATATACTGATTGCCGTCGAACAGATGCGTCAGCTCCGTGAGGCCAACGACGCCGGGGGGATTCGCCAGCTTGAAGTTGCTTCCGGCACGGATATCCACCGTGTCGCCGACGACGAGCTCGATGTTCGTGGAGCTTCCCTCGATCGTGACGGCGCCGCCGCTCACGCGCTCGGATTCGCGGAGCATCGCATCGCGGAACTCCGTGAGGATGCTCGAGCGTGAGATCGTCTCGTAGATGTTGGCGACACCGCCGCTCTCCAGCGCCTTCCCCACTTTCGCGACGGCGTCGGTGAGCTCCGTGGCGCCGGATGCCACCGCATCGAAGGTGCGATCGTTGAGCGCGACCTCACCCTTCCGCTGAAACTCGTAGTACGCGCCCTTGAAGACGTTGTTCTTCGGCACGATGCGCGACGTGAGCGACTGCAGATTCTTTCCGAAGGTGAGATCGTGCCGGTTGTCGTCGAAGCCGTGGCGAAGCTCGATCCCCTTCTCGAGTGGGCGTACGAAGCACTCGTGATCATCGGCGAGGCGGCGCAGAAATTCAAAGTCCGACAGGCCAGCCATTCGGAAGTCCGCGGTGCGTTCGCGGAGCACCGATGAGCCGAGCTTCACATCGTCGAACCCCTTGATGATCGTCTGGAGGGTCGCGTTGATGAAGTTGCCCTTGTGGTGTCGCGCGCTGAACTTCGCCGAGTCCGAGAGCGCGGTGACCACGAAGAAGGAACCGCCCTGCAGTTGATGCTGCTCGGAGCAGGAGCTCACGACGCCGACGAATGCCTTCGCCGTCTTCTTCGTCACGTCGTCCGTGAGGGTGACGGTGACGGGCGGATTCACGAAATCCGCGAGGTTGAGCGGCTTGCTCGGATCCCTGTGAAAGGTGATCGAGAAGCGGTGGTGATCGCCGATGGCCTGCTTGATCTCGAGATGCTCGATCTCACGATCGCGCAGGGCGAGCGCTCCGATCTTGACGTCGATGCGGATGGCCATGGGACGCTACCCTGCGATCGGCGAGGAGCCGGCCACGTTTCCGTAGGCCGGCTTGCCATCGACGAGCAGCGTGATGTCGAAATTACGCTCACCCGGAACGCGCGTCTGCGGCCGTCGCACCGACGACACCCGGGCCCAGTCGATGCCCAGGCCAGCGAACGATGCGTTGAGCGCCGCCACGATCCGCGGATGCTCCTGGACGTCGATGCTCGCTTCGGTGAAGAGCTCCTGAAGGCCGAACCAGGGCGCGTGCGGCCAGGCCTGGCGCGACGTCGCCGCCATCGCCTGGACCATCGCGAGCAGCGACGTGACCGGATCGGTGCGCTCCAGCTGCCCCTCCGGCGTGATGCGGAGCGGCAGCGAGAGCATGCGCGAGGATGCGTGCGGCGTCGTCACTCGGTGATCGTGAAGTCGCCGATGTTGTCGTCATCGGTGACGATGGCGAACGTGCAGTGGAGCAATTGATCGGCACGACCCAGTCGCGTGTTGGCCGACCCCTCGGACGTGCCGAACTCCGCGGAGCCGGTGAGCACGGGCCGATAGAGCTCGAATCCCGCGCACCACCCGGAGAAGGACAGCTCGCGCACGATGGTGACGGCCTGCGACAGCGGATTGGTCCATTGGAGCTTGAATTTCTGCACGATGTCGTCGGCCTGGATCGAGATAGCGAAGAGCTTTGGCACGAGATTGTTTCCCGCGGTTCCCAGCAGGTCGATTACGATGTGCACGCGAACGTCGAGCGACGTTCCCGTGCGGCGCCCCTGCGAATTCACGTCACGGGTGATCTCGAGGCGCGCGTCTTCCACCTCGAAAAAGATTCCGCCGTCTTCGATGGTGAAGAAGATCGAGCCGAAGCGCGCGTTCCCAACTGAAGTGCCCATCGACTCGTCGGTTGCGGGTGCGTGCAGGTGTGCGGTGCGGCGACGATCGCCGCACCACGCGACTCCCTACTTCGTGAACTTCAGTGCGCCGTATCCCTTGTCCGTCGTCGTCGCCGCGAACGTCACGAGCATGATGTTCGACATCAGCATCGCCTCGTTGCGGTGATCGGCGATCGACATCCCGCCCTTCCCCGGGCTGTCCGTGAGGTCGGAGGTGGGGGAGCCGGGATTGAAGAACTCGAATCCCGTGACGCTGCCCTGGAACTCGAGGTTCGCGAGCACGTTCGCGCCCTTCGCCTCGTTGGTAAACCAGGTGATCGAGATCTTCGTGATCAGCTCGTTCGCGAACATCGACTTCCACACTTCCATCAGGGCGTCCTGCGTGATTCGCGACTCATCGCTCGCGTTGACCCACGCGCTGATCCCCTGAATCTGGTGACGTCCCGTGGCCAACCCGGTTGCCGCGTCGCGCGGTGACGCGATGCGCACGCGCGCTTCGTTGGGCCACAGGTCGATTTTCCCGCCCTCGATGTGACAGGCGCCGTAAGTGCGAGCAGCCATCGTTGCCGTTCCTCGTGATTGGGTTCGTGAAGAGCCGCCGGCGACCGCCGGCAGCGTGAGTCGGGGAAACGATCGCCGCTCAGCGTCTCGTAAACAGCCCCGTGAGCCGGCTGACCACGCCGCCCTTGTCCGGTGCATCCGGCGGCGTGGCTGGTGAGGACGGTGCCGGAGGTGGCACCGGCAGAGAGGCTACCGGTTTCGCCAGCGCCGGCTCCTCCTCCGCAATCTCTTCACGCGGGAGACCGCGCGACGAGAAGTTCAGCTTCGAAAAGCTCGCCCCATGGCCGCGCGCATTCCCGCCCGTCCCGCGAAAATCGCGCGAGATGTTCACGCCCATGTCGTCGTGCGAGCCCACACGCAAATCGGGCTTTCGCGGCGCCGGCGACTCGTCATCGCCAGCACCGGGCGATTTCCCGTCGCCGGCCGCCACTATTTCGCCTCTTCCTTCGAGAAGTTCGGCGTGTCGATCTTCAGGTTGAACGTCTCCGCCGGACCAACCGGCAGCACCTCCAGCCCCATGTCCAGCACGCCCATTGCGAACTTCTCCTCGGCCATGTCGATGTCGAGGTTGAAGTCGTAGATGGTGCCCTTCTGCTTCTCGCTGCGCAGGAACTCCTCGATCGGGTCGCGCACCTGCGACTTCACCAGATCGCGCGTGAGCCGCTGCTCGGCGACGCGACGCAGGTACACCGAGATGCGACGCTCGAGATACCGCAGCACCCGGTACGACGTGAAGAACTTGAGCACGCCGTTCGGATCCTCGGCCTGCGACCGGCTGCCGACGAAGCAGAGATCGTTGTCCTCGTTGCGGATGATGGAGACGACCTGCCGCTCCATCGAGAGATGCTCCATCTGCGAGATGCGCGGCTCGATGCGCGACTTCTCCACACCGCGGATCTTGCCGAAGATCATCCCGACAGGACCCTGCGCGATGCCACCGCCCGTCGTCCGATCCGCTCGTGCAAGCGAGCCCGCGAAGAGCATCGACGCCGGTGAATAGAGATCCGCATCCTCCGAGTCGCCATCCGGCTCCTCGAACCAATGCTTCTCGCGCAGCTTCACATAGCCCGCGATCACGACATCCGATGCGGCCTTGTCCTCGGGGCGCTTGAGGAATTCATAGGCTCCGCCATCCGTGCGGAACTGATCGCTCAGTGAGCGGAAGGACTTCTCATCCTTCAGATCGCCAATGAGCAGCATCCCCCACTTGTTCGAGATGTCCTCGAGCCGCTTGCGCACGACGTCCGGCACGTAGCCCGGGACGACGAGATTGCAGATGAACTGGCGGAAGTTGAAGCTGTCGTTGCGCCCCTGCACGAACTCGTCGAGCGCGACGATCGTCGAGCTATCGACGTCGCTCGTGATCGCCTTGGCGTCGGCGTTGAAGATGAAGAACTCCACCGGCGGACGCTGCACGTTGTCGCGCACCTCCGAGTTCTCGAAGAAGAGCTGGATCTGCTTGTAGCTCTTCTCGAGCGGACGGATCTGCTTGTAGACCGCCTTCAGCACCTCGTCGCGCACCTGCTCCATGCCGGCGATGGCGGCGTCGAGTTTCTTGAGCGCCTGCGCGTGGCTGTCGGACTGCGAGAGCAGCGCGGAGAAGCTCGCGACGCGATCGAGAAACTGGTGCGCGGATTCGGCCGTGAAGATCTCGCCCAGCGACGTCTTCGGCGGCGCGGGGTGGATGACGTTGAAGATCTCCTCGATCGCCTTCCCTGCCGCCTTCTTTCCGATGATGTCGAACGTCGTGCGCGTCTTGACTTCTTCGCTCATGATGCGGCTCCTTCGCCACCGGCGATGTTGCGAAGCTGCTGCTCGAATTCCGCAACGGCGTCGATGATCTCCTTGCGCTGATCCGTGTTCTCCCACGCCTTCTTCACCGAGAGCACGGCGAAGCGCTCGCGCATGCGGTGGAGGAGGTCGATGCGGCTCTGCAGATCCGCCAGATCGTTGCGCTTCCCCGGCTCGCGCGATCGGATCTTCTTCGGATCGAAGTCCTTGAGGCTCTTGAACTCGAGCTCGGCGACGAACTCGGTTCCTTCCTCACCGACGGTCGTCTTGAAATCCAGCTTCGGCTTGAACTTCTCGAACGCCTCGGCCAGGCTGCTCACCTTCGTGGGCTGATCATCCTCAGGGCATTCCTGACCCACGCGGTCGACCGTCATTGGGAGGACCGTCGCCGTCGTATCCGTCGGCACTTCACGTGGTGCGGAGCGGACACCCGCCCGCGAAACCTTCACAACTGGCATCTAATTCCTCCTCGGGATGAACCGCGCACCAGCATCACAATGAACGAACACTTCCGACTGCGAACGAATGTGCACGAGACACGTTACGGCGCCGTTACTTTGCCCGGCGCGCGAACGAGCCCGTGATCTCGGTAGGACGACGTGGCGGGACTTCCGTGACCGCGCGAAGACCACCACCTCTCGCCACCGCCTGCTCCGGCGCGGCGGATTTCGGCGCCGCACGGGTTGCAACTGCCGGCGCAACGCTGTCTGCCAGCTTCGGCGCCTGCGGGCCCGCCATCGCCACCGACTCGTCCGGCCAGAGCATCCCCGGAAGTAAAAACCAGAGCACGAGCGCGAGCACAGCAAGGAATCCAAACACCAGCACGTTGCTGCCGACGCGAGCCTGTCCCTGCTCGAACGTGGTGATCCCCTGCGCCGTCGCAGCTCCGGAATCCGCTACGCCACTGAACGCGGGAAGCGCGTAGAGCGGTGGCGTCCATCGCCCCGCCACCGAGGCGGCACAGCAGCCACGACCATCCCCGCGACTGACCGTGAGCGGGAAGACCCCGCGGGCGAGCCGTGTGCGAGCCCAGATTGGTGCGGGATAAGTCAAAGCACGCGTTGTAAATAGCGCGTCGCGTATCCCCGTAAACACCCGATGCAACAGCAGTGGATCTTCGGCTACTAAATACCGCTCGCCATTAGTGCCCGCAAGTGCCTGGAGGTCCGCACCGTCCGGCGCGTCACCAATCCCCACGAGCCACAGATAGCTGCCGCTGCTCGTGACCGCGTTCACGGCGGCATCGCGCCCCTGTGCGCCCGTCAGCAACCCCGGGTCGTCGGTCGCGCGCACATCGTTGCGGCCGTCGGTGATCACCAGCAGTGCACCCCACGCATCCTTCGGCGCACCCTGCAGCGCGCCTTTCACGACCTCCGATCCGATCTCCACAGCGCTGTACAAGCCGGTGTTCCCCTCGGGCTGTGGAAGTGCGTCGACCTGCGCGAGCGCGCTCTGCGGATCGGTGAATACCGCCGCACGAATCCTCGGCGCGAGATTCCTGCTCGCGAACGGCGCGACCGCGACGCGAACGGAAGTGCGCGGCAACTCGGAGATGAACGTGCGCAGCGCGGAACGCGTGAGCTCGATCCCCGCGCCCTTCATGCTTCCACTGATGTCGACCAGCACCAGCAGCTCGAGCGGATGCGCGATCGTCGCGGTCGAGCGCGCGATGCCGCCGCTCAGCGGCACCCCCGCGAGCTCTCCCTTCCAATCCGATGCGCCCGTTGCATCGCCGGAGGCGCGCGCCTCTTCCGGCCGCAGCGGAACGATCGCGCCGATGCACGGCACATCAGAGCTCTCGCTGCATCGAACGATCGTCACCGGCGATGCCGTCGTCGCGACCTGCGCTCGTGCGCGCATCGCGAACGATGTGACGAGCATCGCTGCAATCGCTCCCGAACGCGCCATCCGCATCACGCGCTCACCCGGCGGCGCCGGCGAAAGCGGTATTGCGCATCGCCGATCGCAATGCGGTCTTCGTTCACGAGCTCCGTCGGCGCGGCGATCGCTTTTCCGGAGACGCGCACGCCACCGCCCGCCGACGGCACGATGCGGCATCGCGTCGCCTCGCACACGACGCTCGCCGCCGCGCTCCCATCGCGCTCGAGCGGAACGGTCGTCCCATTGAGCAACCCCCACTCGCGCAGCCGCGTGAGTCCGATGCGTCCGCTGCCGCCGCGCTCCAGCTCGAGGATCGCGACGGAACGGCGCAGCGACGGTGCGCACACCCCCGCGCCCACGCCTGCGCCCACGATCGCAAACGCGAGCGCCTGCCAGAGCTCCGAGGGCCCCGGCAGCGAGTACAGGACGCCTGCAGCGAGCCCTGCGAGTGCGCCATATCCGGCCCCGTCGACGGTCCGTCGCTCATCGTCCTGCCACCAGCGCATCCCGAGCGTGAGCCCGAGCGCGGCGCCGAGCACCACCCAGGCGACGATGCGCGCAAGGGGGAAGGCGGCCGGCGTCAGCCTCGGCACGAGCACACCGCCGAGTCCTGCGCCCGCCGCTCCGCCCGCGACTCCACCCACGAGCCCGAGCGCGATGCCGAAGAGGACGCCGAGCGGCACGCTCGCACGACGACGCAGCGCATCGCTCCCCGCGATGAATGCCCCCGCGAACACACCGATCATCCCGCCCTCGGCCAGATCGAGGCGTGCGTAGGTCGGGAGGGCGTCGCTGAGATCCGTGATCGTCGAGCAGACGAGCCATGCGAGCAGCGCGCCCGCCATCCCGCTCACCGCGGCTGCGTACGCGCCCTTCGGAACGAACGGCGCCAGCGCCGGAATCTTCATCGCGCGCGCGCGACGTTTCATGTGAAGCTCGATCGTGCGCTGCGAAGAGATGCCGAGCTGCTGCGGCGCCTGCGTCGTGTCGAGATCGCGGCCGCCCCACATCACGGTGAGCTCATCCTCGGCCGTGCCGGAGATCACGACTCCGGTGCCGCGCAGCTCCTCGAGAATCTGGCGCACCTGCGGGCCAAGCGCCCGGTCGTCATCCAGCGTGAACTGCGTTCGCTGCAGCCCGCGTTCCGTCGTGAACTCAACCGTGTATGCAGGCATGGATGTCGGCCAAGGGCTTCGTCGCTCTGTGATGTCTGGATTCACTCGCGGCGCGGAGGGCCGCCACGAGTAAGGTGCGCGAGATCAGAACTTCAGGTTGCGCTTCTTCGCTTCCTTGATCGCATCCGCGTAGCCCTGCTTCGCCGACTTGACGTACAGATCGTTCGCCGCCGAATCGCTCTTCGCGACTCCATGTCCCTTCGCATACATCGCCGCGAGGTTGAACTCTCCCTGCGCGTCGCCCTTCGCCACAGCGGCCTGAAAGAGCTTTACACCTCGCGCCTCGTCCTTATGCACGCCCTTGCCATCGATGTACATCGCGCCGAGTCGATTGAGTGCGTACAGGTTGCCCTGATCGGCGGCGCGCTGGAACCACGCAGAGGCTTCGCCTTCATCCTTGTCGACGCCGTCGCCGCTGAGATAGGCGCGGCCGAGCTTCACCTGCGAGTCCGCGTCGCCCAGCAGCGCGGCTTTGCGGTACCAGTCGAGCGCCTGCTTCGGATCCTTCGGCACGCCACGTCCCTGCTCGTACATCGACGCGAGCTGGAACGTCGCGTCGCGATTGCCGGTTTGCGCCGCCTTCTTGAACCAGATCGCTGCCTGCGCGGGATCCTGATTAACGCCGAGCCCCTGGTCGTAGATGACGGCGAGATTCCGCTGCGCCTGCTGATTTCCGGCGTTCGCCTCACGCGTGCACGCGAGCAGCGCCGCGGCGTACTGCTTGTCGCTGTAGGCGTTGAGACAATTCGGCGCTGCCGCCGGTCGCGGAACGACAGGTGTCGTCACCGGCGGAGCAACGGGCGCCCGAGCGGCTGCAACGGTCGCCGACTGCATCGTCGGAGCGAAGCTCGATGACTGTCCGGCGACGACCTCCACGCGCTGCGACTCCGTCTTGAATCCCGGCGCCGACGCAACGAGCTGATACTTGCCGGGGAGCAGCGAGAGCTGCCTGTCGGTGACGGCCTTGCCGTTGAGCGTCACGTGCGCGCCCGCGGGGAGCGATCCGATCGAGATCGTCCCGCTGTCGGGCGTTGCCGCGACGGGCGGTGGCACAGCCGGTGGCGCTGCGGGGGTGACCACATTGGCGGCAGGACCCTGCGTCGCGTCCGGCGCGCCGTGCTTCATGTCCGAGAAGATGAACAGTCCACCGCCGACGAGCAGCAGCGCGCCAATGACGGCGATCGGGATGATCGGCGCCCGCTTCTTCGGCCTCGGCTCCCCCTCCTCCTCCACCGCATCGTCCGGCACCATCACACTCGGCGGCGTCACACTCTTCGCGGTGGGCTGCGGGGAGCGCGAGGATGGTGCGGCTGCGCGCGACGGTGGCGCGGTTGCGGCCTGCATCACCGATGTCGGAGATGCGTACGTCGCTCCCAGCGAGGCAACCAGCGGCTTGATGACCTGGGTGACGCCGAGCGCGTAGGACTCGCTGCCGTCGCTCTCCTGCTCGCGCGTGAGACGGAGTGCGACGAGGCGGCCGCTCTTGAGCTCGCGCGCGAAGTACACCACGCCACCGCCCTCGGAACGCTGCATCTCGCCGAGCACTTCGTATTCGCCTTCGGCCGCGCTCTGAACTGCCTTGAGCAGCTCTTCCTGCGATGCCTCCCCCGAGCGCGTGCCCGAGAGATCCTTTCCGCAGTTGCTGCAGAAACGACCCCAGCCGACGAGGTCGACCTTGCACGACGGGCACTTGTTGCCCATGGCAGGGACGGATGCATCGAGCTCGCGCACGACACTCAACTCGAACTCGCTGCCGTCGGGGCGCAGCTTCAGCGCGGCAAGCTTCTGCGATGCGCGCTCTCGCGCGAGGTAGACGACGCTTCCACGCTCCCCACGACCCATTTCGCCCAGTATTTCGTACTCTGCGGCAGCAGCTTCCTTCACCGCACGCAGCAATTCATCGTCACCACCCTGGCCTCCCGGCGATCCAGTCAGCCGCGTAGACCCGGTCTGTCGCTCCATAGCTTCTCCGGCAGATAAGTCGTGAGCACTCTACAGCTACAGTAAGATGCGGAGATGCGTATGGAAAGGTTTGTAGCCAATGAATTTACCGAATTTACGTCGGGGGCTTGTAGGTCTTGGGTTTGAAGGTCGGCGGCTTCTGCTGAATGTCGCTGCCTACCGAATCCGCGCGATGACGAGCGCTGTCGTCGATCATGTTGGTGATCGCGTCGACCTTGATCGACGGCATGACTGGCGCCGCGATCTCGTCCTCGGCTGCGGCCGGCGTCGCAGCGACGTGTGTCGCGTGTTTCGCGTCGGCGGGCGGGCCTTCGTCGTGCGCCGAGAGAGAGGCGGGGGCGTTGGGGTTGAACACCGGCTTGATGACAGCCGGCTCGAGTTTCGGCGCCGTGGGCTGGGCCTTCGGAGCCGTGGCCTCAGACTTGGACGTCGGGACGATCACGCTGGCGACGCCCGGCTTGACGACGCTCGCCGGTGGGCCAGCAGGGACGGACTCGTGCTTGACGGCAAGGGTGTCCGTCGGCGCGGCGACGATCTGCCTGGGCTTCGCCGCCGCTGCGGCAGCGGCGGGTGTTGGCGCGCCTTCCATGCGTGAGAGGAAGTACCAGCCGCCGCCAGCGATGGCCCCGAGCACCAGCACACCGACGAAGATCTTGAGCCACGGGCGGCGCGGCTCGATCGGCCAATCGAGGCTGATCTCCGGGCGCGGATCCGAAATACGATGCGTCGTCGGCGGCGGCGACTCGTGCACGATCGCGTTGCGCCCCGACGGCGTCTCTGCCACCATTCGCGCGAACGAGCTCGTGAAGGGACTCTTTGCGTGCGCCTCGTGCTCGATCTCGACCTCCGGCGGCGCACTGGCTGCCATCTGCGGAGCGGAGTTGCGCGAGACAGGCGGCGCTGCTGCAATCGGATGGAAGGCGAGCGGCGATTCCTGCGCCGGCATCGTGTGCGATGCCGCCGCTCCGTGCGAGCCGTTGCCGTTTCCGTTGCGCGCGGGAATCGCGACCGTTCCGTTCGATCCGCTGTTACGCGGCACGGCGGGCGGACGCATGCGATCGAAGGATGGAGCCTCTGTCACCTCGATCCACGGGAGCGACGTGCTGCGCGTGGTGCGCGCGGGCGGCGGCGACACGGTGAACGACGGTGGCGCGGCGACGGGCGGCTTCATCGCCGCCGGCTCTGCCAGGGGCGGATGGGAGACGACGGCCGGCGGCGCGACGGGCTGTGGCGCGACGGGCTGTGGCGCGACGGGAGGCGG
>JALYSW010000157.1 GCA_030854615.1 Gemmatimonadota bacterium | reverse complement strand
GCGCCACCCTGCGCCGCGAAGCTCGCGTGCATGGGCTGCGGCGGCGTCGGCATCGAGACGGGTGGGCGCGGCGAAAGCGGCGGCGCGACCGATGGTCGCTGTCGCGCCGGCGTCTGCGCCGGATGCGGAGCGGGCGCGGACTCGGTGAAGTCCTCGTCGATTCGACCGCGCTCGCCGATGGCGATCACACCGCCGCACACCGAACAACGCGCGCGCACACCGGCGAGCGGGATCTTGGCAGGATCGACGCGGAAGACCGAGCTGCACTCGGGACAGGTGACGTTCATGCGGCGACGCTCACGCGAGAGTTGTTCCGTTCATCGTTCGGAAACGCCCACCGGCGAGCCGAGGATTGGATCCTGCCGACGGTCGACGACATAGACGGATCCGTTGAGGGTCTTCGCATAGCTCTTCATCTCTGTGGCCAGCTCGCTGACCTGCGCGGGGTGACTGAAGGTCCGTCGCTCGTTCGTCACGACGCCGATGCTGACCGTCATGAGCGGGACGCGGTGAAGCTGTCCCCGCCTGTCCTTGCCGAAATAATAGCCTGCTTGCCGGTCCTGTTCGGAATACTGATACGGCACGAGCAAATCGAAAATGGAGACGATCTCCTGACAGATCTCCGGCGCCTGCAGCATCGGCACGAGGAAGATGAAGTCATCTCCACCAATATGTCCGACGAAGCCACCTTCTGGCGAGAGCCCACGCACGACATCGTGCAGGATCTTCGCGAGAATGCGGATGACGCGGTCGCCCTCGAAGTAGCTGTACCGGTCGTTGTATTCCTTGAAATGATCGAGGTCCGCGTAGCAGGCTGCGAAGAGCTCGCCCGCGGCGAGCCTGGTGCCGATGGCGGCCTCGATCTCCGGCGCGCCGGGGAGGCGCGTGGACGGATGGACGTGGACGTCGCGGTCGGCGCGACGGAGCATCACGTCGAGGCGGATGGCCACCTCGTCATCGGGAGTGTTGGGGGCGAGCACCTCATCGGCGCCCGCGGCGAAGCCCTGCGCAAGCGCGGCCTCCCCGGCGCTGACGAACATTCCCGCGGGGACCACACCGGTGTACGAGTCGCCCTTGAGCCGCACGCACGCCGAGCAGGAGAGATCCGCGTGGGTGCGCGCATCGAAGATCACGACGTGCGGCCGTCCGCGGAGCGCCATCGCCATGAGCTCGTCCACCGTGCGGCAGAGGACGGGCGAGAGGCCGCGCGCGTCGAACCAGTGCCGCGCGAGCTCCGGGAGCGGCGCGGCATCAGGGGCGAAATAGACGGCTGGACTCTGGGCCAAGCTACGCGGTCCTCACGCTGGCGGACGCCTGGATAGTCCTCGCGGTCGAGGAAGTCAAAGCGTTATGGCACACAGGGATGTCTTTTTTGGACGATCAAAAATAGAAGAACGCAACGGCCAAAATCCCGTAGACGAGGAGCAGAAAGGCGCCCTCCAGCCAGTTCGATTCGGCGTCCAGCACGATGGCTGACGTGATCCAGACAGCGAGCGTCACGCTGGCCACCTCGAAGGTTCCGAAGGCCAGGTCGAGCGGATGTCCGACGATCATCCCGACGAACACCAGCACCGGGGCCACGAAGAGCGCGACCTGCACGGATGAGCCGATCGCGATGCTGGCGGCGATGTCCATGCGGTTCTTGCGCGCCATGAGAATGGCCGAGCTGTGCTCCGCGGCGTTGCCGATGATCGGAATGAGGACGAGGCCGACGAATACGCTCGAGAGCCCGAGCGTGTGCACCGTGGCCTCGGTCGCGCCTACGAGTAGCTCCGACATCCATCCGATGGCACCGGCCACCGCGACCAGCACGACGATGGTGCGCTGCATCGTCCACGTCGGCGCCGCGTCTGCGGCCGGCGTCTCGTCGTACGTCTCCGACTCGAGCGCATCAAACGCGCTCTTGTGCGTCCCCATCGAGTAAATGAGGTAGAGCACGTAGCCGACGATGAGGAAGCCGGCGACAAATTCGGAGAGGCGCACGGTCGCTGCGCGCGTCGGATCCGGATGCGCAGCGAGGAAGAGTGTCGGGACGATGAGTCCGACCGCCGCGATGACGAGGAGCGAGACGCTCGTCCCCGCGAAGTTCGCATTGAACTTTTGCGTGCGGTACTTGAGGCCGCCCGCGAGCTGGGCGGCACCGAGCACGAGCAGGAGGTTGCCGATGATCGATCCCGTGATCGACGCCTTCACGAGATCGGTGAGCCCCGCGCGCAGGGCAAGCCCTGCGATGATGAGCTCCGCGAGATTGCCGAGCGAGGCATTGACGAGCCCCCCCATCGTCGGGCCCGTGTGCGCTGCGAGCTCTTCGGTGGCGTGGCCGAGGAGCCCGGAGAGCGGAATGATCGCGATCGCGCTTGCGGCGAAGATGACGAGCGGCGGCGCGTGCAGAAACGACGCGACGATGGCGACGGGTGCCGCGAGGAGGAGCGCGAGCAGCCAGCTCATGGTCTGCTAGTACGACGTCGCGTCGTCGATCAGCATGATCGGAATGTCGTCACGCACCTCGTAGCGCAGGCGGTCCACCGGACAGACGAGCACCGACTCCGCCTCGAGGTATTCGAGTGGCCCCTTGCACTTCGGGCAGACGAGAATCTCGAGCAGTTGCGGCGACAGACTCATGGTGTGTGATCCTCCGGAAGCGTGTATCCGAATCGTTTGAGCGAGGTTGCGTTGCGGCGCCAGTTGGGGAGCACCTTGACCCACAGATCGAGATAGACGGGCGCATCGACGAGCTTTTCTATCTTCACGCGCGCCGCACGAC
>JALYSW010000132.1 GCA_030854615.1 Gemmatimonadota bacterium | reverse complement strand
TGATCGGCGTGTCGATGAGCGACGCCACCGCGAGCGTGACCAGCCGCTCGGCGCGCTGCATGATCCCGCCGCGGCAGTCGACGCCCACCGCCTCACCCTTCGCGCGCGCGTACGACACCATCATCGAGCCGCCGCTCGCGAGCACCGTCGCGGACATCGCCCACCACGTCGGCTCGAAGTAGAGCGCGATCCCGAGGAAGGCGAACATCTCGGCGAAGCGATCGAGCATCGAGTCGAGGAACTCGCCGTAGTTCGAGCCGATTCCGCGCGCGCGAGCGATGCGCCCGTCGAAAATGTCGGAGAGACCGCCGATGAGTATCAACCAGCCGCCGAGCGCGAGCTCGTTTTGCGAGTACGCGATGCCGGCGAAGAGCCCGAACGCGCCGCCGATGTAGTTGAAGAGGTCCGGCGAGAGTTTCCATTCGACGAACTTCCGCTCGATTGGCCCGATCATCCACATCAGCCAGTCGCGCACCCACGTGCCGAGCAGGATGGTCGTGGGCCGCCGCGCGACATCCGCGTCGACCGCGCGATTGCGCGTCATCACGGCGTACACCGGCATGGTCAGGATCGCGAGCGCCATCAGGCTGAGCGCGACCCACGTTGTCGTGGACATTATTGGTCGGAGCGGCGTTGAGGTCGGGAACGAAGATACTGGATGGCTTTGGGCCAGAGAAAGATGAGCGGCCATCGACGCTCGCGCGCGGTCAGCTCGATCGTCACGCCACTCCTGCGCGCGACCTTCCGCACCACGTAGTCCAGCCAGTCATCGTAGAGCACGACGTACTTCGCCCACCTCGTCGTCGCGCGCGCCTTGCTCCGCCGGAAATACCAGTCGATGGCCATCGACCGCAGCGCGCGAACGGGGCTCGTCAAACGGTAGACATTTCCCTCTTTCGCGAGTATGCTTTCACGTGCAAGTTGTTGAAGCAAAGCATCATACACGCGAAGCACGATCTCGCGTTGCGCACCGATCAGGGCGTCGATCCGGCCGCCGCGCTCGGGGCGAATCTCTCCCGAGAACGACCGTTCGAGAAGGGCCCGGAAATATTGTTCCGCGTCGAATGTTGGCGGAAGCGAGGCGAGTCCCCATGCGAACGAGCCAGCGCGGGCGTCGATGATGGCGTCGGTCACGGCGGTTCGCGCGTTTGAATCGCGAGTCCAGGCCAGCTGCACGTATTGAAAGAGTCGTCCTCGAACGAAGTGATCGCGAGCAGCCAACCCGCACTCGCGCCGCAGATCTCTCAGTGACAGCACGGCGCATTTGGCGGCGAGCGGCGGCACGTGAGCGTTGTCGGTCACCGCAATGACGTTTGGCGGCAGAATTCGATTGAGCAGTGCCGCGGTGCGCGGCGAGTAGCTGGTGCCCATCGTTTGGGCGAGCGATTCGTACGCCGCGCGATAACGATCGACGATGACGAAGAAGTCGAACGCACTTTCGCGGCGCGCATCCGAGTGCTGGGCGTGCGAGCCGTAGTGGATGATCGCGACGGTCCCTTCGCCGAAGGAGCGGGCGAGCGTCGCCGCAAGCATGGTGGCATCGGGGCCGGGCACGTTGTCGAGCCCCGCCGCGAGATCGGCACGAAGCACGGGATCAACCAACGCTCGACGTCTCCTGCGCACCACGCAACGGCTGCGGCGAGCGATGTCGAATCTCGGCGAGTGAAGCAGTCATGCGCGCGTGGAGCTCATCGATGAACGCGTCGATGTCTTCCTTCGCGGGTGACGGAAAGGGACCGCGTATCACGACGTCGACCGTGCTGTTCGCGAACGAGTGTACTGTCTCCTTGATCGTTCGTGCGTGCCAGAGACCGTCGGACACCACGTAGTAGATCGGCCGGTTCGATCGAGAGAGCAACAGCTTCAGGCCGCTGCGCATGAAGGGCTGGATGTTGCCGTCGGTCGTTCGATGTCCTTCGGGGTAGATGATGAGCGTCGTTTCCCCGTTGTCGAGATCCTTCGCAGCCTGCAGCAGCGCAGCGACCTCAGCCTTTGTGGCCCTCGCCTGTTGCGTCACCATGGGGAAGCGGCCGAGTTTTAACAGAGAGGATATGCCAGGGATGCCATGGCCGTATCTTTCACGCGTCGGAATGACCGCTTGCGGCCCTTCCGACGCATTGACCGAGATCGTGATGTCGAGCAGCGACTGGTGGTTCATCACCAGAAGACAGCTTTCAGTCGGGGCCGTACCTTGCACTGTCACACGAACGCCGCCGAAGACGCGGGAGATCCAAAGCGATCCTTTTGCAAGGAAGCGAAGCCAGCTGCGTACGATGGCCCGACGCTTGACGGGAAATAGTAGAACCGCAGGCCAGATCACCAATCGCTGGCCGAGATCGAATATCGTAAGTGTGAAAATCGAGTATACGACGAAAAACATGCTGCTACGCAGCGTACGCGTGAGTCCAGTGACGCGAGTCGCGCTGTGAGCGCGAGAGGTGGACGGCGATGAGCTGTCGGCATTCATGTGGAGGTCACCAATGGCAACACGAGTCGAAGCGCGAACGAGCATGAACCCACTGGACTACGATTACAGCAGCTTTTTCTACTCGTCGAGCGACGACCCATTTTCGATTCTCGAGCCCTACAACGAGTGGTATAATCAGGCCGTTCCGGAGGGGTATTATCTCTTCGCGCAGTCCATGTCGACGCCGCCGAGTGGCACCGTCGACCTGACCGAAGGGCTGCATCACAACCACGTCAAGCTCGTCAATCTATCCTCCTACAACTATCTCGGCCTATCCTACCGCCGTGAAGTGATCGAGGCGGGGAAGGCGGCGATCGAGCAGTACGGACTCGGCGCGGCTGGCTCTCCGATTTTGAGCGGCACGATGGATGTGCACTGCGAGCTCGAAGCGGCGCTCGCGAAGTTCAAGAAGAAGGAAGCGGTGATGGTGTTCCCCACCGGCTACAGCACGAACGTCGGAATGATATCGGCGCTCATGCGGCCGGGCGACTGGGTCATCGCCGATCAGAACGCGCATGCGAGCATCGTCGACGGAGCGATTCTCTCGAAGGCGAACGTGCGCTTCTTCCGCCACAACAATCCGGCGGATCTCGAGAAGAAGCTCAAGCAGACGACGGGGAAGAAGCTCGTCGCCATCGAAGGCGTCTACTCGATGGACGGCGACGTCTGTCCGCTCCCCGAGCTCGTCGCCGTGGCAAAGAAGTACGGCGCGCGGATCCTGCTCGACGAGGCGCATTCGGCGTTCGTGTACGGTGCGAACGGGCGCGGCGTGGCCGAGCAGTTCGGCCTCGAGGATGAGGTCGACATCCACATCGGCACCTTCTCCAAGGCGCTCGGCGGACAGGGTGGCTACGTCGGCGGCTCGCAGAATCTGTACAACTACCTGAAGGGGTTCGCGCGATCGCGCGTGTTCTCCTGCGCACTCTCGCCGGTGGTCGCGGCGGGGGTGCTCAAGTCGCTCGAGCTCGCGACGAACGAGCCGGAGCTGCGCACCAAGCTGTGGTCGAATGTCGCGCACATGCGCGCACGCCTGGAGGAAGAGGGCGTCGA
>JALYSW010000128.1 GCA_030854615.1 Gemmatimonadota bacterium | reverse complement strand
CGCGCCCCGTCCATCGCTCTCTCTTTCACTCCGCTGTGATCTCCAAACTCGTTGCGCTCGCGACCATCCTAATGGTCGCTACCGGATGTGACAAGGCGAAGGAGTTCGTGTACGCGGGCCAGACATCTGGGCCGCCGCAGCTCGCGCCCGGTGAAGAGCTCGACCTCGCGAAGAAGCCCGATGTGCTCTTCCAGGTGTTCGGCGAGAGCAGCGATCCGCGCATGGTTCCGATCGCGGCGATCGTCGGCGGCGAACTCAAGCCGATTCGCCTCTCACCCTCGGGCTGGCGCAAGTTCGACGACCTGTATCAGCACTCCGGGAAGAGCTACCCGCTGTATCAGGGTGGGGTGGCGAACGGCTCCGTCGACGTGAAGCGCGGGATGTGGTCCGACACCGCCGATGCGCTCTACGCCCTTCCCGGCTGCGCGACACTCACGCCGATGGCGAGCGTGAAAGTGAACGGACGACTCGCCTCGGACTTCACGCTCGAGTTCCTCTCGTCGACGGCGACGCTGGGGAAGGCGCACGCCGGCGCGCCGATGAATCAGGATTCCGTGAACCGCATCGGGCGCACGATCGGCCACGAAGTCGCGAAGGCCGCTGGGATCAAGGACGCGAAGCTGGACTCGCTCGACTTCCGCGCGCTGGCCTTCTACACGGGCACGAGTGCGTCGCCGACGATCCTCGCGTCGTTCATCGACCTGAGCGCTGAGCGTCCGGCGTCGATCGCGACGCGCACCTCGCATCTCGTCATCCTCGCGGACAGGGATTCGTCGGGCGCCTATCACGCGACCTTCTCGCATCGCATCAATGGCCCCCTCGCGGCCGCCGCCTTCCGCCGCTACTTCGACCATCTCGATCTCGACGGCGATGGCATCGACGAGATCGTCCTCCAGGGCTGGCAGTTCGGCGGCGACACCTTCCTCTCCGTGCTCGGCTGGCGCGAACGAAAGTGGCAGGAAATCTACCGCACCCGCGCCAACTGGTGCCTCGACGAGCGCAAGGCGCAGGCGAATTAGGGTCTAGGGAGCGCCTGAGAACAAACAGCAAGAATTGAAAGGTCTCCCCCGCTCTCAGCCCCCGTTCTCGACGTAGAGCTCGACCAGCCGCTGCACGCCTCTGATCACCTGATCGCGCGGCGCGGCGTATGACAGGCGCACCCAGTCCGGCGTGAAGAACGCCGCACCCGGTACCACCGCGATGTCATGCTTCTCGAGCAGCGCCGCAGCGAACGCAGTGCCGTCGCCGCCCTTTTCCGTCGCCACGTTCGCGTACAGATAGAACGCGCCCTCCGGGTACACGAAGTTGAGCCCCGGCGCCTTGCGCGCCTCCGTCACGACCGCATCGCGCCGCGCCTTGAACTCCGCGACCATGTGCGCGATCTCCTTCTCCGCCGCGTCGACGTTCGTCAGCGCCTCGAGCGCGGCGTGCTGCGACACCGCGGCGGGATTCGACGTCGTGTGCGACTGGAATGCCGCCATCGCTGCGCTCACCGCGCGCGGGGCGACCGTCCACCCAATCCGCCAGCCGGTCATCGCGTACGCCTTCGCCACACCATCGACCACGATGAGACGATCGCGCCGCGTCGACAGATCGAGCACGGACGCCGCCGGACGGTCGTATGCAATGCGGCGGTAGATCTCGTCGCTGATCACCCACCAGTCGCGCGCATCCGCGAGCGCGAGGATCTCGCTCAGCTCATCCGCGCTGTACACCGCGCCCGTCGGATTGCATGGGGAGTTGAGCATGATCCCCTTCGTGCGCGGCGTTGCTGCGGCGTCGAGATACGCTACCGTCACCTTCAGGCCGTTCGCGGGATCGCCGATGACCGCCACCGGCTTCGCCCTGCTCAGCGCGACCATCTCGTAGTAGCTCGTCCAGCTCGGCGTCGGGATCAACACCTCGTCGCCTACACCGAACAGCGCGAAACACGTGTTGAAGAGCGACTGCTTCGAGCCGCTCGACACGACGACTTCGTTCGCGGCGATCGTCTCGCCGCTCCAGCGCGCGCTCGTTTGCGCGGCGATGATCTCGCGCAGCGGCAGAATCCCCTCCGTCGCGGTGTACTTCGTCGCGCCGGCGTCGATCGCGCGCTGCCCGGCGCGCCGAATGAACTCCGGCGTGTCGAAATCGGGTTCGCCGGCGCCGAGGTCGATCACCTTCCGCCCCTGCGCCTTCAAGGCCCGCGCGCGGGCGGAGACGGCGATAGTGGCGGATTCCTTCAGGAACGCGACGTTCGCGGAGGGCGCAAACGCGCGCTGCGTCGTGGTTTCGGTCACGGCGTAGCTCTGGAGACTGGAGTGAGAGTGGGTGACTTGGTATACTTTACCACGTCGGCGCGTTGTCGGCCATTGAAAATCGGGGGTTTGGTGGAGCAAGACCTGGAAGAGCGTGAGCGACCTGCTGTCGCCCGCAATCAAAACGTATTGCACGTCCTGCCGCATGACGCGGCCGCTGTTTCGCAGTTCATCGAGCCGGCGCTCGAGCGCCTCGACCCGGAGAATGCGGAAACGCAGCTCCTCGTCCTCACCCCCGATACCGAGACCGCGGTCCTGATCGCCGAGGCCGCGACGCGCGCGCGCACCGGCACGCCGGCGCGAGTGCTCCCCGTCACCTCATGGCGCCGCGCAGCACGGTTACAGCGGCTTCGCCCTGCCGCTGTCATTGCGGGAACGCCATCCGACATCCTCGAGCTCATTCGCGCATCCGCGATCAAGCTCGACGCCGTCAACACGCTGGTGCTCGCCTGGGCCGACGTGATGAGCGACGCAGCCGGTGAGCCGCTCGAGGCCGTGATGGCCGAGGTCCCGAAGGATGCCGCGCGCGTAATCGTCGCGTCACACATGACCGCCGCCGTCGAGGCGCTGGCCGAGCGGTACGCGCGTCGCGCGCGCCGCAGCACCGTTGCAGCGGTGGTCGAAGAGATCGCCGTCGACCTGCGCTACGTCGCGATCGCCCCGCAGGCGCGCGAGAGCGCCTTCCGCCGGTTGCTCGATGACACGGATCCGGAGCGCGCGGCCGTGTACGTCCGCTCCGACGAAGCGGCGAAGGAAGTCGCGGATACGCTCCGCGCGATCGGCATCTCCGAGGAGGAACCGTCGATCGTGATCACACGCGGCGAGCCGGTAGAGAACGTCTCGCTCGTCGTGCTGTACGAGCAGCCGATGTCCGCGGAAGCATTGCACACGCTCGCAGGAATGGGCGCGTCGGTGATCGCGCTGGCCACGGCGCGCCAGATTCCGGCGCTCCGCGTGCTCGCGGGCGGTGGTCGCGTCAATCCATTCGTGCTCTCGGGCCCCGGCGCGCGTGCGCGCTCGCGCGACGAGAAGATGCGCGACGAGCTTCGCGTTACGCTGGCGAACGGCGTCAACGCGCGCGAGCTGATCGCGCTCGAGCCGTTGCTCAACGAGTTCGATGGCGTCGAGATCGCGGCGGCTGCCCTTCGCCTGCTTGAGCGTGAGCGCGAAGCGGCGAAGCCGGCCGAGAAGCCGGAGAAGACGGACAAGATCCTCGCGCCGCAGACGGACCGTGCGGCACCGGCGGAACGCGCCGAGCGCGCGGATCGTGGCGAACGCTCAGAGCGTCCGGAGCGCAGCAACGACAGGGGAGAGCGACCGCCCCGCGGCGAGCGTCCCGATCGTGATCGCGGTGCGCGTCCGGATCGCGGCTCGCGTGACGGCGCCCCGCGCAGCGGTGGCTTCTCGCGCGGCGCACCGTCGCGCACACCGGAGTCGCGCGGCGCGATGAGCCGGCTCTTCGTCAACGCCGGTAAGGCCGACGGCATGACACCGCGTGATCTCGTCGGCAGCATCGCGAACGAGTCGGGGATCAGCTCCGAGCAGATCGGCAAGATCGAGCTGCGCGACACGCACTCCATTATCGAGATCTCGACGCCGGTGGCGGAGCAGGTCGCAAACAAGATGAACGGGATCACGGTTCGTGGAAAACGGCTGACGATGCGTGTCGACAACGACGCGCCGATGAGTCGCACGGCACGCGGTGACCGCCCCGAGCGCAGCGATCGTGGAGATCGAGGCGAGCGCAGCGATCGTGGAGATCGAGGCGAGCGGAGCGAGCGCGGTGATCGTAGCTCGAGTCCGCGTTTCGAGCGCGGCGGCTCGCCGGATCGCGGCTCGCGTCCCGAGCGGAGCGGCTCGTCGGATCGTGGCTCGGCGGATCGCGGCACGCGCAGCTATGCGCCACGGTCCGATCGTGGTGCGCCGAGCTCGCGCGGAGAGCGTC
>JALYSW010000114.1 GCA_030854615.1 Gemmatimonadota bacterium | reverse complement strand
CCGTGGAGTGCCCACACGAGAAACGCGACGCCGACGACAGCGCCGAAGAGACTACGCCAATTCTTGCGCACTCAGTCTACAGTTGCGAGGTCGAGCAGGTCGAAGAGCTCCTCGATCGTCTCGCGCTGCGGAATGCGCTCGGCCATGATCACGGCCTTGAGCTCGCGCGCGCGCTCGAGCGCGGCCCTGCCGCGATAGAGCAGCGACTCGATCGGAACGATCGCCTCGTCGGGGATCACCGCGGGATTACTCAGCGGCGTGGCCTCGAGCGCTCCGAAGCCGGCGATGCCGTTCTGCAGATAATCGTGCAGCTGGCGGCCCGTGGGTGTCTTCGACGACGGCTGACGCGGCGCGTCGGTGCTCGGCGTGGGGGCGGCGGGAGCACGCGCAACGGGAGGCTGCGGCGCCGCTGCCGCGCGCGCGGGCTCCGGAGAGCGCGTCACCGGGATCGCGTTGACTGGCGTCGGCGTGCGCAGGATCGCGGCGACGTCCGAGTCGCCCATCGATCCCCTCGCCGGAACGCCGCGCACTCCCACGGGCGGCGTCTTCGGGGCCGCGAGGCGCTCGAGGCCGCGCGCGACCTCTTCCGGTCGCGTCGCCGGATTCGCGAGTAGCTGGGCCGCGCGGTCGAGCGCCTCCATCTGCGCATCGTTGAGCGTCGCCACGCGCACACTCCACTCGGCTGAGAAGCGCGCGACCTGTTTCTCGCCGAACGAGTTCGCGGCACTCCCCAGCGCGCGCAAGGCGGTGCGAAGCTCGCGCTGATTCTTCTCCCGCTGGTCGGGGGCGCGATTCAGACGCGCCTGGGCCACGACGCCGCGCAGATGCTCGGCGAGGCTCACCACCTCGAGACGGAAGCGCTCCGCGGCGCTCGTGGGCGGCTGCGGCGCGGTGGTGAGGATGTGCGGACCTTCATCGTCGTGGAAGAGCTGCGCGATCGGCACGATGCGATCGCCCTTGCCGACATCCTTATCGACAGCTGCGAGCGCAGCCTTGAACGACGCGAGCTCCGGAATGTCATCGGATGCCCGACCGCGCGACGCGATGTCGCGCGCGATGCGGCGGAGGATCGCCGCGGATGCTGTCAGGAGCGTCTTCTGCTTCGTGCTCGCGACGTGGACGGTGCTGAGCTCGAGCGTCTTGAGCGTGTTCTCGATCGCGTCGACGACTTCGCCGAGTGCGGGGATGTCCTTCAGCTCGGCGACGCCGCGCAGCGCGCGCACACGCTCGGCGGGATGCGCGCGAGCCGTGTCGTCCTCGGGTGCGCTGACGAGATGGTCGATCGCGCGCGCGAGCTCGGCGGCCTCGCCGGCGAGGAAGGTGATCGCTCCGGTGGGATGGCTCTGCGCGGGCGTCGCGAATGCGCTGACCGATGCTGGCACGAGCGTGCCGAGCTCCTCGACACGGACGCGCACGCGGCTGCTCTCGTCGGTACCGGGGGCACGGATCCCGCGAACGAGGATGCGGAGATCATCGACTGCGGCGACGACCGCGCCGCTCATTGCGGCGTCCCAGCGAACGGCACGATTGCGGAGCGCGCGGGCTAGGCGCTCGAGCGCGCTCGCGACCTCGGCGATCCCCATCTGCCGCGACATCGTCGCGCTCCCGCGCAGATTGCGCGCGTAGCGGCCGAAGGCGCTCGCGTCGGGCCCCTCCTCGCCGGAGGAGGTGAGGAGCGAATCGAGGCGATCGATGTAATCGGTCGCTTCCAAAACGAAAAAGTGCAGCAGCCCATCAGGCGACGTCATTTCTGCTCCGCTCGTGTGCGCACGGGCAAGCTAGGCCTTCCCGCCGGGATGGTCAACGCGCTGCGCCGCGGGTGGCGGCATCCATCGCCGCGCGCATCTCGGCGATCGAGCGAGCCAGCCCGACGAAGATGGCGCGGCTTACGATCGAGTGTCCGATGTTCAGCTCCTCGATGGCGGCGATCGCCGCGACTGGGCCAACGTTGCGAACGGTGAGTCCGTGTCCCGCATGCACCGCGAGTCCGAGTGAGCGGCCCAGCTCGGCCGCGTCGACGAGCGCGCGCAGTGTGTGTTCGTCGTCCGGATGATGCGCGTAGCCTCCGGTGTGCAGCTCGATCGCATCCGCGCCGAGGGTGTGCGACCGCTGAACGGCCTCGCTATCAGGGTCGATAAATAGACTCGTACGCACCCCCGCACGTTTCAACCGCGCGAGCCCGCTGCGGAGTCGCTCCGGATCGCGCGAGATATCGAGGCCACCCTCGGTGGTCACTTCTTCGCGCCGCTCGGGTACGAGGGTGATCTGGTACGGGCGTAGACGCTCGGCGATGGTGAGCATCTCCTCCGTGAGCGCCATCTCGAGATTGAAGACCGTCCGTACCGAGCTTGCGAGCCTGATGATGTCGTCGTCCTGCATGTGGCGGCGGTCTTCGCGGAGATGCGCGGTGATCCCCTCGGCGCCGGCGTCCTCGCACAGTGCGGCCGCCGCGACGGGGTCGGGCTCGTCGGTGCGTCGCGCCTGGCGGAGCGTCGCGACATGGTCGACGTTTATATAGAGACGCTGGTGAGTTGCTGGCATGGCCCTGCGTAGTTAGGTTCGCCCACGACGATAGCGGAGACTTCGGTGAAGCGTTTAAAGGTGAGCATGATCGCGGCCGGCGTGACGATCGCGATAGCTGCGTGTGGTGGTAGTGGTCGCGGGGGAGCGTCGCCCGGGCAGATGACCGGTGCGGCGGCTCCCCGGATCGCGGTGGAGCAGTTCCTCGCGGCAGCGCGCGCGCAGGACCTGCAGGCTTTCTCGGCGATCTGGGGGAGCGAGCGCGGTGCGGCCCGCGATGTCGTCGACCGCTCGCAGCTCGAGAAGCGCGAGCTGACGATGATGTGCTACCTCACGCACGATCGGTACGAAATCGGCGCCGAGGTGACCCCGAAGCCCAGCGAGCACGATTACACGGTTCAGCTCTCGCGCGGCACGCTGACGCGCGAGACGAAAATCACGGCCGTGCAGGGGCCGTCCGAGCGCTGGTACATTCTCGACGTTCAGCTGGCCCCGCTGCAGGACCTCTGCTCGAACCAGCAAAAGCGCTGAAAATGGGGAACGCGTGGTAATGGCCACGCGTTAGTCCTCCGTGAGCTCGATCAGCACGCCGCCGGTGGAGGCCGGGTGGAGAAAGGCGATTCGCTTCCCCTCCGCACCCATGCGCGGCGTCTCATCGATCAGACGAATTCCCGTGGCGCGGCAACGTGCGAGGGTGCTGTCGAGATCCTGAACGGCGAAGCAGATGTGATGAATTCCCGGACCGCGGCGCTCGAGAAATTTCGAGATCGGCGAGTCGGGCGAGCGAGGCTCGAGAAGCTCGACCAGCTGGTCACCGGCGGCAAGGCCGGCAATGCGGGCCCCATCGGAGTCGTCGAGCGGATGCTCATCGAGTCCGAGGAGATCACGATAGAAAGGCAGGATCTCGTCGATCGCGCGCACGGCGATTCCAATGTGCGCGATGCGGGCGCCGCGACGAGGGGTGGGTGGCATGAGAATCGCGCTCCCTATGTGGTGTGAGCGCACAAATTTAACGTGGGGCAGCGCTCGTGCGAGGCCCGCTGTGGAGGTTGAAGCATGTCGAACGCGTTGGCGGTAACCGATGCCACTTTCGAGCAGGAAGTAGAGAAGGGCGAAGGCCTCGTCGTCGTCGATTTTTGGGCAGCGTGGTGTGGTCCCTGTCGCATGATCGGCCCAGTGCTCGATGAGCTGGCAGCCGAGTATGCCGGCAAGGTGAAGGTGACGAAGGTGGATGTCGACTCGAACCAGAAGTCGGCGATCCGTTTCAACGTCCGGTCGATCCCGCTCGTGCTGTTCTTCAAGAACGGCAAGGTTGTGGACACGATCCTTGGCGCTCACCCGAAGAGGGAGTACGACGCGAAGCTGAAGCAGCACCTCGCCGCGGCGGCTCCGGCCAAGGCGTAAGCAGGGATATAGTGGGCGCCGCTTCCACGCGGCGGCCCACGGCTGCACTTTGCGGGTTCGGCGCATCACTGCGCCGAGCCCGCTTTTTCATTCGCACGGGAGCAGATGAGCGACGCGCCGGGGATGCTTTACATCGTCTCGACTCCAATCGGCAATCTCGGCGACCTCTCCCCGCGTGCGGTGGAGACGCTGAAGAGCGTCGCCGTGGTGCTCGCAGAGGACACGCGTCATTCCCGGCCGCTGCTCCAGCGATTCGAGGTCGAGACGCCACTGCTTTCCTATCACGAGCACAACGAGGCTCGCACGGCTGACGCGCTCGTCGCGCGGATGGTGGCGGGCGAGTCGATGGCGCTCATCTCGGACGCCGGCACGCCGCTGCTCTCGGATCCCGGCGCGCGGCTCGTCGCGGCCGCGATCGCGGCTGGAGTGCGGGTGGTACCGATCCCCGGCGCATCCGCGCTGCTCTCGGCGCTCGTCGCGAGTGGGATATCGGCCGCGCGATTTACCTTTTTCGGCTTCCTCGAGCGGAAGGGCGCCGAACGCACCAGCGCGCTCGCCGAAATTGCGTCGCTTTCACATACGGCGGTGTTGTACGAGGCGGCGCCGAGAGTGGCGGCGACGCTGCGCGATCTGTCCGGAGTGGGGTGCGGTGCGCGACCGGGAGTGGTTGCGCGCGAGCTGACCAAGCAGTTCGAGGAGGTGCGGCGGGGAACGCTCGATGCGCTCGCGGCGTACTACGACGATGCGCCGCCGCGAGGTGAGGTGGTGCTGGTGATCGCGGGCGCGCCGCCCGTGGTCGCGGATGAGAACGCCGCGCGCGAGAAGGCGCGCGCGCTGCGCGCGGGCGGGCTCAGCGCACGCGACGTGGCGCG
>JALYSW010000041.1 GCA_030854615.1 Gemmatimonadota bacterium | reverse complement strand
GTGGATCAGCGAGCCGACGGCGCCGGCGATCGCGTGGGTGATCGTGGTTGCGGCGATCGGCATTCCGCTCGCGTGGACCGTCGTGCGCGTGCGCCGCGCCGCGTCGCCCGCAAAGGTCGCGCACGCGATCGAGCGCGAGCGTGCGCTGCGCGATGGCTCGTTGCGCGGGGCGCTCGAGGTGGAAAACCAGGGCGCGTTCGGCAAGCGCGCGGCCGGCGCGCTCGGCGCATCGCTCACGGCGCATTCGGGCGTGCTCGCACCGGCGATGCTCCGCGGTGCGCTGATCACGGGCGCAGGAGCGGTGGTGTGCGCGATGCTCGCGCTCGTGATGCTCGGCGGTGCGCGACGCAATGCCCCCGACGGGTGGCGCGCGATGAGTCACCCCGTGGGCGCGTGGACGGGCGCGCTCGTCCCTCCGCTCCGCATCGTGGACCCGCCGCGTGAGGTGATGCGTGGCGACTCGCTGCGGTTGCGCATTTTGGCGCCGTCGCGGCGCACGATCGTCTTTCACACGCGCGCCACCGGCGCACCGTGGAGCGAGCGCGCGCTCGACGTCACGGATGGCGCCACCTCGGTTACGCTCGGGCCATTGGACGCCGACATCGCGCTCGTCGCGACCGATGGACGCACGCAGACGGACACTGTGACGGTGCGTGTCACCGACCGCCCCTTCGTCGGCGACGTCGCCATTCGCGCGATCTATCCCGCATATCTCGGCCGCGCCGCTGAGCCCGTGCCCGCGGGCGAAACGGTACGCGTGCCGCGCGGAACGACACTCGTCATCCGCGGACGAGCGAGTGCGGTACTCGATGCCGTCGCGCTGGTGAGCGCGCGCGACACCGTTCGTCTCGAGCCCGATGGGCACAACTTCGCGGGTCGTCTGAATGCGTCGAGTGGTGGGAAGTGGATGTGGGTCGCGCGCGGCGCGCGCGGGCCCGTCGCCGATGTCCCGGCACCGCTCGACATCGACGTCATCCCCGACTCGGCGCCGCACGTCGAGATCGTCGATCCCGCGCACGACACGATGACGATGGCGGGGAACGAGCTCTCCCTTCGCGCGGCCGCGAGCGACGACCACGGCCTGGCGACGGTGACGATGCGCAGCTGGCGCGAGATGGCGAGCGGAACCGCGATGCCGGGCGTCGAGCAGGCGCTGGCTTCGCCGAGCGCGGTGGAGTGGTCGGGGGGTGCGACGATCGATGCTGCGGTGCGCGGGCTCCAGCCGGGCGACGCGCTGCACGTCACGATCGCCGCGACGGACAATTCGCCGTGGCGGCAAACGACCGTGAGCCGCGCGCTCGTGGTGCGCGTGCCGTCGCTCACCGAGCAGCGGGAGCTCGCGCGCGCGATGGGCGACAGCCTGGCGGCACGCGCGACACGTGCGGCTGCCGAGCAGAAAGAGCTCGCACAGAAGACCGGCGAAGCGGCGAAGAGCCGCGACCGCTCGTCGACGAGCGGAGGGAAATCGGGGGACGACGCGAGCGGCGAGAAGGCGGCAATGTCGTACCGCTCGGCCGAGCAGGCAAAAGCGCTCGCGTCGCAGCAGCAGAAGTTGCAGGATCAGGTGAAGTCGCTGCAGAAGGACGCGCAGGCGCTCGCCAAGCAGCTGCAGGCCGCGGGGGCGCTCGACAGCTCGCTCTCGCGCCAACTCGCCGAGGCGCAGCAGATGCTCGCCCAGGCGCTCACGCCGGAGCTGCAGCAGCAACTCGAGGATGTGCAGAAGAGCACGCGTCAGCAGTCTCCGGATGATGCGCGGCAGTCGATGGAGCAGCTCGCGAAGGCGCAGCAGGCGCTGCGCCAGCAGCTCGAGCGGAGCGCGGAGATGCTCAAGCGCGCGGCGCTCGAGGGCTCGATGCAGACGCTGCGCGATGAGGCGAAGGATCTCGCGAAGCAGGAGCGCACGACTGCGGAGAAGATGGCGCGCGCGGACAGCGGCGCGGGGAAGGAGGCGGGACCGCAGAGTGAGCGCGCACAGCAGCTCGCGAACGATGTGAAGCAGCTTGCCCAGCGGCTGCAGCAGGAAAAGGCGGAGAGCGGGCCGAAGTCGCTGCAGCAGGGGGCGCAGCACGCGCAGCAAAGCGCGGAGTCGATGAAGCAGGCGGCAGCGGCGGCACCGAAGTCCGGCGGACAGGGCGCGCAGAAGCAGCAGGGCGCAAACGGCGAGCAGGATCCGAACGGGCAGCAGCAGCAGAGTGGTGCGCAACAGCAGAGCGGACAGCAACAGCAAAGCGGACAGCAACAGCAGCGCGTCGCCGCAGCGCAGCAGGGGGCGCAGCAGATGGAGCAGGCAGCAGAGCAGCTCTCCGACGCGCGTCAGCAGCAGATTCAGGAGTGGAAGAATGGATTGACGAAAGAGCTCGACAAGTCGATCCAGGAGACGATGCAGCTCGCGCGACAGCAGCAGGCGCTCGCGGATCAGGCGCGCGCGGGCGGATCGCCGTCGCTCAAGGGAGATCAGAGCGCGGTCCAGCAGGGTGTCGAGAAGGTGAGCGAGGGAGTGCAGCGCGCCGCGCGCCAGTCCTCCCACGTCTCCCAGCAGTCGCAGCGTGCGCTCGGCGAAGCCCAGCAGCGTGTACAGGAAGCGACGAGGCAGACGTCGGATGCATCGCCCAACGGCCAGCAGGAAACCGCCGGCGCGATGGAAGAAGCAGCGCAGTCGCTGAACGACGCGGCAACCAAGCTGATGGCCGATCGGCAGCGGGCCGCCAACGGATCGTCCGCGTCGGGTTTCTCGGAGATGATCGAGAAGATGCGACAGCTCGCGAAGGAGCAGGGGTCGCTGAACGGGCAATCGGCATCGCTCATGCCCGGTGCGGGTGGGAAGCCCGGTGGCGAGGGGAGTGAGCAGGCGCGCACCCTCGCTCGCTCGCAGCGCGGCCTCGCGCAGAAGATGGACGAGGCGGGCGCAGGGGAGGCGCACGCGGCGCAGATGGCGAAGGAGATGCGCGAGATCGCGTCGCAGCTCGAGACGGGGCGAGTGGATGCGCCGCTGCTCGACCGCCAGCAGCGCCTCTTTCATCGCCTGCTCGACGCGGGGCTCTCGCTGCAGAAGGACGAGCGCGAGGACACGGGCAAGCGCGAATCGGAGTCGGCGACGAATCCGGAGATCGTCGAGCCGGCGAACACGAACGCGACGGGACGCGCCGCGCTCAAGTATCCCGAGCCAACGTGGAACGAGCTCCGCGGACTCTCGGCCGAGGAGCGACAGTCGGTGATGGAGTATTTCAAGCGGATCAATGCCGAGCCGTAGCGTGATGCGCGCCCGCGCTGTCGCGATGCTCCTCGCGCTCGCCTGCGCAGTCACGTCCCGCGCGCGCGCGCAGGGCGGCGGAGAATCGTACTCGCGCGCCGAGGCGCTCGAGCAGGATTCGAAGTTCGCCGAGGCGGCGGCGGCGTACTCGCAGTCGCTCGCGAGCGATCCTGCGAGCGTGCCCGCGCTGCTCGGCCTCGAGCGGATGGACGCGCAGCTCGGTCACCTCGAGCTCTTTCTTCCCGTGGTCGAGCGCGCGATCGCCGCCAAACCGGAGCTCGCGCCGCTTCGGGAGGCGCAGCTCCGCACCCTGCGCACGCTCGGCCAGCGTACGCAGCTGCGCGGGGCGTTCGAGCGCTGGCGTCGTGATGCACCCGGCGATGCGACACCCGCGCGCGAATACTCGCGCATGCTCATCGCCGACGGCGATGTGCGCGCCGCGGACAGCGTGCTCCGTCAGGCGCAGAAGGACGTCGGCACCGGCCGCGGCTTCGAGTACGAGCTCGCGCAGCTGCGCGCGGCGATGGGGATGTGGGAGCTGTCCGCGCAGTCGTGGCGCGAGGCGGTCGAGACCAACGCGTATCTCGACCAGGCCGCGACGTTCTCGCTCGTCGCCGCGCCGGCTGGCGCGCGCCCGGGAATCGTGAAGTCGCTCGAGGCACTCCCACTCACCGTGTCGTCGCGACGCGTGCTCGCGTCGCTGCAGCTCATGTGGGGAACGCCGCGCGACGGATGGGAGTCGCTCCGCATCCTCCCGCCGGACAGCGCGGCCGTAGTCGCGTGGACCGAGTTCGCGACGAAGGCCGAAGAGGTGGAGGCGTGGCTCGTCGCGCGCGACGCGCTCGCGGCGGCGCAGCACGCGAGTCCGGAGCCACGCGCGCTCGCGCGCGCCGCGTACGACGCGCTCCGCGGCGGCGACGCCGCCGGTTCGCTCTTTCTTGCATCGCTCGGCGAGCGCACCCTCGACTCCGCGACGGCCGCCGCGACGATCGTTCCCGTGCATCTGCGCGCGCTGAGCCAGACGGGGCGCGTAGCGGAAGCGTCGAAGGTGATGGATGCGTATGCGCACTTTCTACGGCCGGCGGACAAGCCGCCGCTCGATCGCGTGCTCGCGTGGGGATGGATCCGTGCGGGCGATATCACGAAGGCGCGTGAGCTGCTCGCGCATTCCGATTCCGGCGATGCGGATGCGCTCGGATGGCTCGCGCTGTACGACGGCAACCTCAAGGCGGCGCGGAAGTCGCTGCGCCCCGAAGTCGAGTCATCGCCCGAGGCCCTCTCGGCGCTCGCGCTTCTCGCACGCACGCGTGCGGATACGGCGCCCGTGACGGGGCGCGCCTTTCTCGCGCTCGCGCGCGGCGACACCGCCGGGGCCGCGGCGGGATTCGAGAAGGCCGCAACGGAGCTCGGCGACGCGGCTCCGCTGCTGCTCGCGACCGCCGCGCGACTGTACGCCTCGCATCACAGCGAGGCGCAGGCGATCGCGCTCTGGAGCACGATCGTCGAGCAGTCGAGCGATGCGCCGGAAGCGCCCGAGGCGGAGCTCGACTGGGCGCGTGCGCTGCGCCACGGCGGGCAGAACCAGGCCGCCATCGAGCACCTCGAGCACCTGATCCTGACCTATCCGCAGAGCGCGCTTCTCCCCCAGGCGCGCCGCGAGCTGGAGCTGTCGCGAAACGGGATCGCGCCGCAGAGCTGAGGAGTGCCCGGATGTTATCTTTCAGCATGCGGTTATGGAGCGCTGCCACCGGTCTTTTGCTGTGCTTTTCCGGCGCCGCGCATGCGCAGCACGTGCTCATCCCGATGGATGATCAGCAGGGCAATCACCTCAAGGCGTATGGGCTGACCTACGCCGCGCTCCTGGCGGGCGGAAAGGCCGAGTGGCTGCTCAACTATCGCGGCGGCTCCTTCATGCTCCCCGACACTCCAGAGATCCGCCGCCGCGCCGGGCTCGACGGCGTCGACTTCGAGCCGCTCGATGACGGCGCGCTCGCGCAGATCCGAAGCACGATGGCGAACGGGAACATGGACGCCGTGCCGCTCGAGAAGGCGCCCAAAATCGCGATCTACACCGCGCCCTATTCGCCGCCGTGGGATGACGCCGTCACCCTCGCGCTCAAGTACGCGGGGATTCCCTACACGCCGATCTGGGACGATCAGGTTGAGCATGGCGAGCTCGCGAAGTACGACTGGATCCATCTCTTCCACGAAGACTTCACCGGGCAGCTCAACAAGTTCTACATCTCGTATCGCGGCGCGCCGTGGTTCGTGGAGCAGCAGGATCGACAGCTCGCGACGGCGCGCGCGCTCGGCTTCCCGAACATCCCCGCGCTGAAAAAGGATGTCGCCGAGCATCTGCGCCAGTATGTGCAGAACGGCGGCTTCCTCTTCGCGATGTGTGGCGCGACGGAGACGCTCGAGCTCGCGATCGCCGGCGAGCACGTCGACATCGCGAGCGTCTTCGCGGATGGGACGCCGATGGATCCGCATGCCGATGAGAAGATGGACTGGACGCGCACCTTCGCGTTTCGGGATGCGCATCTCGAGCCGTCGCCGTACGTGAGCTCGATGAGCGACATCGACGGCCACCAGGCAAACGTCCCCGGGCGCCGTCAGCCGCTCGGCACCTTCACGCTCTTCGACTTCAGCGCGAAGTTCGATCCCGTCGCGTCGATGCTCGTACAGGATCACCGCTCGGTCATTCCCGATTTCTATGGCGTGACTACGAGCTTCATGCGCAGGACACTCAAGCCCGGCGACACGATCCTCGCGGAAGAGGTGGGGGCGCCGTGGGTGAAGTACATTCACGGCGACTACGGGAAGGGAAGCTGGACCTATCTCGGCGGCCACGATCCGGAGGATCCGCAGCACGCGATCGGAAATCCTCCAACGGATCTCTCGCTGCACGCGAATTCGCCGGGCTATCGCCTGATTCTGAACAACGTCCTCTTCCCCGCGGCGAAGAAGAAGCCGCTCAAGACGTGAGTCGCGTACTCACCGCTCGGGAGCCTTCGGCACACTACCACGGTTCCGGCGGCGACGAGTCGCGACTCGCACCGTCGGCCGCCGCGGGGATGCGCGCGGCGATCCGGCTGGCGGGCGGGCGCGAGGTCTGCTTCGTCGCAACCGTCGACGAGGAGGGTGTCATCCGCACGGCGCGCGTGGTCGCGCGTGGCGATGTGCAGAGCGTGCTCGCGCTGCCGGCGGTTGCCGAGCGTGGCGAAATGCTCGTCCACAACCATCCGTCGGGGCTGCTCGAGCCGTCGGATGCGGATCTGCAGGTCGCGGCGCGGCTGCACGACGGCGGGATCGGCTTCGGGATCATCGACAACGACGCGACCGACATCTACGTCGTCGTCGAGGTGCCGAAGGCGAAGGTCGTGGTACGGATCGAGGCAAGCGGCGTCGCGGATGCGCTCGGGCCTGACGGTCCGATCGCCGCGTTGCTCTCGCACTACGAGGATCGCCCCGCGCAGCGCGAGATGGCGTCCACCATCGCAACGCTCTACAACGAAGGCGGGATCGCGCTTCTGGAGGCCGGCACCGGCGTCGGCAAGTCGCTTGGCTATCTGCTCCCCGCGCTGCGATGGGCCGCCGCGAACGGCGAGCGCACGGTCGTGTCGACGAACACGATCAATCTCCAGGAGCAGCTCGTCGGCAAGGACCTGCCGTTTCTGCGCGACGCGCTCACCGATCAGCCGGTGCGCTTCGCGCTGCTCAAGGGATGGCGCAACTATCTCTGCCTGTATCGCCTCGAGCAGGCATCGGCTTCGGCGCCCGGACTCTTCGCCGACGGTGCGGGCGACGGGCTCGAGGCGATTCGCGCGTGGTCGGAGCGCACGGAGGATGGCTCGCTCGCCGATCTCGCGACGCCACCAAAGGCGGAGCTGTGGGATGAGGTGGCGGCGGAATCCGATTTATGTCTGCGACTCAAGTGCGCGTACTTCGACAAGTGCTTCCTCTTCGCCGCACGGCGCGTTGCGGCGCAGGCGGATGTGATCGTCGTCAATCATCATCTGCTGCTCAGCGACCTCGCGGTGCGACGCGCATCGCAGAACTGGGCGGATGCCGCGGTGCTCCCCGCGTATCAACGTCTCATCGTCGACGAGGGACATCATCTCGAGGATGCGGCGTCCTCGCATCTCGGCACGACGGTGACGAATCGCGGGCTGCAGCGGCTCTTCGCGCGACTCGAGCGACGAGGGAAGGGGCTGCTCTCCGCGCTCGCGCACAAGCTCGAGTCGCAGAAGGATCTGATGAGCACCGCGAGCCTCGACCTCCTCGCGTCGAATCTCGCGCCGGCGGTGCAGAACGCACGCGACCGTGCGACGCTCGTCTTCGACTATCTCGATCAATATCTGCAGTCGTCGAACGAGCCCGTGGCGCGGCTCACGGCGCGATTCGCCGAGCATCCGATCTGGAAGGCGGGGCTCGCGGAGTCGCTCGGTGCGCTGCTGCGCGAGCTCGCGCTGCTCCAGGATGGGTTGCGTCTCGTGCGCGAGCGCATGGAGGCGAATGGCCCGCCGCGCGAGGGCGTCGCATCGCTGCTCTCCGAGATCCGCGGCGTCGCGCGCAGACTCGAGAGCGCCGGGGATGCGCTGCAGCGCGCGCTCGTTCCCGCGCCGGGCGACGAGGCACAGCTCGTCCGGTGGCTCGAGGTCCGCGGGCGCGACCGCAACGTCGCAGCGACCGCGGTGCCGCTGGACATCGCGCCGATTCTCCGCGAGGATCTCTTCAAACGCGTCACGACTGCCGTCGTCACCAGCGCGACACTCGCGAGCGGCGATCGCTTCGCCTTCGTGCGCGCGCAGCTCGGCCTCGACGACGACGATGAGCTCGAAGCGACGAGCGCCGTCTTTCCATCGCCATTCGATTACCCGCGGCAAGCGCTTCTCGCCGTGCCGTCTGACTTTGCGGCGCCGAACGTCGATCCCGCGGGACACCTTCGCTGCGTCGTCGGAGCGACGATCGATCTCGCCACCGCATCGGACGGCGGCCTCTTCGCGCTCTTCACTTCGCATCGTGATGTGCGCGAGGTCGCGCGCGAGCTGCGTGCGCGCGGAATCGCCGAGCGCTGGCCGCTGATCGTGCACGGCGAGGAATCGCGCGACGTGCTCCTCCGCCGCTTCCGCGAATCGGGACGAGCCATTCTCCTCGGCACCGCCTCCTTCTGGGAAGGCGTCGACGTTGCGGGAGAGGCGCTGCGCGGGCTCGTCATCGCAAAGCTTCCTTTTCGGGTGCCCACCGAGCCGCTCACCGCAGCGCGGAGCGAGGCCATCGAAGCGCGTGGCGGCGACTCGTTCAGTGAGCTCATGCTGCCGCATGCGACGCTCCGCCTCAAGCAGGGCTTCGGACGCCTCATCCGCACCGGAACAGACAGGGGCGCGGTGGTGTTATGCGATCCTCGGGCGAGCACCAAGGCCTACGGTCGCGGCATCCTCGCGGCACTCCCGCCGGCACGCCGGCTGGTGGCGCCGTGGAACGTTGTGTTACGCGAGTTGCAGGACTTCTACAGCACCCGGGAGCACGTGTGAGCCGTCCAGGAAAGATCGTCTGCGTCGGCAGGAATTATCTCGAGCACGCGAAGGAGCTTGGCAACGAGGTGCCGAAGGAGCCGCTGCTCTTTCTCAAGCCGCCCTCGAGCGTGATCGGGATGAACGACGCCATTGTGCTCCCTGCGCAGTCGGCGCAGGTGGAGTTCGAAGGGGAGATCGGCGTCCGAATCGGGCAGAAGATCTATCGCGCGAGCGAGGATGAAGCGCGAGCCGCGATCACGGGAATCTGCGCCGTCAACGACGTCACTGCGCGCGACCTGCAGAAGACCGACGGTCAATGGACTCGGGCGAAGGGCTTCGATACCTTTTGTCCTGTAGGCCCGGCTGCCACTCCGCCGGACGACCTCGACTCACTGACCGTCGTCACGCGTGTGAACGGAGTGGAGCGGCAGCGAGGCGTTGCCGCGGACATGGCGTTCCACATCCCGACGCTCCTCGCCTACATCACGACGATCATGACGCTCGAGCCGGGCGATCTCGTAGCAACCGGAACTCCAGCCGGCGTTGGCCGACTGCTTCCGGGCGACGTCGTTGAAGTGGAAGTCGTCGGATTCAGCACCATTTCCAACGTAGTCTCCGCGCTGACGCTCATTTAATTCAATCCAACCGCACATGCCTCGCACCACCGCGCGCTTCAAGACTCTCCCGGAATATCTCCTGGCCTCGATGCCGCAGAAGAAGCGGGATCTCCTCGCCAAAGGCGTCGACGTCATCGATCTCGGCGCGGGCGATGCCGATCTCGCACCGCCGGCGGAGGCAGTCGAAGCGCTCGAGAAAGCCGCGCACAATCCATCGATGAGCCGGTATGGATTCGGGTTGGGGCTGCCGGCCTTCCGCGATGCGGTCTCGCGTTGGATGCACCGACGCTTCGGGCTGGTCTTCGATCCAATGAAAGAGGTCGTTCCGCTCATCGGCTCGAAGGAAGGGATCGCGCATCTGGCGCTCGCGTACGTCGGCCCCGGCGATGTCGCCCTCATCCCCGAGCCGGGATATCTCGCGTACCTCGGCGGATCGCTCCTCTCCGAGGGCGATGTGCACACGGTTGCACTTCGCCCACGCACCAACTTTCTCCTCGAGCTCGACGACGTGCCGGGCGACGTGCTGCGCAGGACGCGACTCGTCTATCTCAACTATCCGAACAACCCGACGGCTGCGATCGCACCGCGCGATTATCTCGAGCGCACCGTCAAGCGCTGCCGCGAGCACGACATCCTGCTCGTCTACGACAACGCGTATTCCGAACTCGCCTTCGACGGGTATGTGCCGCCGAGCATCTTCGAGATCGACGGCGCGCGCGACGTCGCGATCGAATTCCATTCGCTCTCGAAGACGTACAACATGACCGGGTGGCGCTGTGGCTGGGCCGTCGGCAGCCCCGCGATCGCAGGCACGCTCGCGAAGGTGAAGTCGTTCGTCGACACTGGGCAGTTCATGGCGGTGCAGGCTGCCGGTGTGGCCGCACTCGACGCATGGGAGCGCTTTCTTCCCGGGAATCTCGCGATCTTCAAGGAGCGTCGCGATGCTGCCGTTTCGGCATTCAACGAAGCCGGCTTTCCGTGCGTAGCACCCAAGGCGACGATGTACCTCTGGCTGCCGCTTCCCGACGGGCTTCCCAGCGCGCTGTTCGCCGAACGTCTACTGACCGAGGAAGGAGTCGTGGTTCTGCCCGGATCGGCACTCGGCGCTGGTGGAGAAGGATTCTTCCGCGTGTCGTTCATCGCGTCGCCGGAGCGTATTGCCGAGGCCGCCGTTCGCGCCGGACGAGTTCTCAACGGGCTCCTCGCGGCCGCCAAGTGACCCACGCGTGAAGAAGCCCGAGCGCCGCGTCGACGGGGCATTCCTCGTCTCCCTCGCCCTCCACATCGTGGTGGGCGCGGCGCTCGTTCTGATCCTGTCCATCCCGAATCCGATCAGGCAGTGGCTCACGATGAATCGTGCCGAGCCGCCCAAGATCGAGCACATCACCTATCTCGCCACGCCGACAACGGCGAGCACGAAGGGGCAGAGCGGCGGCGACAACGTTCCCGTTCGCGGGAAGGTGCGCTCCAGACCACTCGTCGCGCCGACGACGATCCCGACCACGGTTCCGCCCCCTCCCGTGAGCACGGAGCCGACATCAGGCAGCGGGCCGGTAGTCGGCGCCGGCGGTCCGGGTGAGGGCGTGACGCCGTCGTACGGCGATCCGCGCGTGTGGGCGCCCACTGGCCCCATTTACTACGCGCCGAAGACATCTGCCGAGCGTCTCGACAGCGCGCTCACGACACGCGTATTCGCGCACAACGACTCGATGGCGCTCTACAACAGCGGGAAGAAGCCCGGCGACTGGACGTTCGAGAAGAACGGCGAGAAGTATGGGATGGACTCGCAGAAGATCTACCTCGGCAAGCTCGCGCTGCCCACGGCGCTGCTCGCGCTGCTGCCGCTTAACGTGCAGGGAAATCCCGCGCGCTATCAGAACGATCGCATGAAGGAGAGCCAGCGCCAGGAGATCTACCTGAACGCGCAGCGCGCGATGGACAACGACGAGTTCAAGGACGCGGTGAAGCACATCCGCGAACGAAAGGATCGCGAGCACAAGGCAGAGCTGGCGGCGAAGCACGCGCAGCAGCAGTCCGAGCAGCGGGCGCAGCAGGATCAGAATGCAGGGCAGTCGAGCGCACCATCATCGCCGCCGCCCGCGCCGCCTCCGCCACCCCAGGAGCCAGCGCAAATCCCGTAGCGCTACACCTCGGCCAGCGCGAGCTCCTCGTGGTTCTGCACTTCCTGGAACGGCCGAAACACGCCACAGACTTTCCCGATGATCGCGAAGTCGTCGCCGTCCCGTATCACGATCTCGTGCTCTTCCGGATTCGCGGGCACGAGCACGACGTGTCCATCGCGATGCGTGTACGTCTTCACCGTCGCGTCCTCACCGATGCGCGCGGCGATGATCATCCCTTCCTCGACTTCAGTGGAAGGCTGGATCATCACGAAATCGCCGTCGAAGATGCCGCGGCCGATCATGCTCTCGCCCTGTATCTTGAACCAGAACACGTCTTCCGACGGAAGGAAGCGACGGTCGACGGTGATGAATCCCTTGCGGTGCTCGGGAAGGAGAATCGGATCGCCGGCGGCGATCTTTCCGTAGAAGGGAATCGGCTGCGTGCGGTGCAACGCCTCGTAGCCGAGCAGCTTCACGCCGCGGGAGCGCGAGGGGTCGCGCTCGATGTAGCCCTTGCGCTCGAGCGAGTGGAGGAGCTCCGACACCGTCTTCGTCGACTTGATTCGGAATCGCTTACCGATCTCGCGCACACTCGGCTGATACGTGCGGGCGGCGAGGAAATCGAGCAGATAGTGGTACACCTTCTGTTCGACCGCGCTCAACGTGTCCGGCATGCGCTCCTCCGTGCGAGTAACTCCGCCGAAAGATTCCCGCCTGGGATATCCGGCACGTTCGTTCGGTCCGTCTCGTTGGACCGTCCTGCGTCAGGCCGCTTCCGTCACGAGGAACGCCAGCGCATCGCGCAACCGCTTTGCGGTGAGCTCGGGCTCCATCGCGATCAGAACCTCGAATATCCCCGGGCTCACCGTCAAACCCGTGAGCGCGACGCGCAGCGGCTGAAAGATCTTCCCTGCTGGGATTCCACGCTCTTCCGCCAATGCACGCAGCGCCGCTTCGAGCGACTCCGCCGTCCACCCGTCGACTTGCGCGAGCCGACTTTGCACGCCGCTCAATATCGACTTCGTACCCTCGCGATCCTTCCACTGCTTTTCGACGGCTTCGGGATCGTATACAATCTTACCCGGAAAAAATGGTGCCGCCTGCCGTACTATGTCCAGTACCGTTCGTGCCCGCACTTTGAGTAGGTCAATAAGTCCAAGATACCACTCGCGTCGCGAAGTCAACATCTCCTGAGTGGCGACCCCTGCAGCGAGAAGTGCCGGAGTGAGGCGTGGCTCCAGTTGCAGCGCTGAAATGCGGCTCAAGTGCTGCCCGTTCATCCATTCCAGCTTCTTCGGATCGAATATCGCGGCCTTCTTCTGCAGTCCGTCCAGCGAGAAGAGCGCGATCATCTCCTCGAGCGACATCACCTCGCGATCACCGCCGGGCGACCATCCCATGAGCGCGAGGAAGTTGACCATCGCGCCCGGGAGAATCCCCTCCTTCTGATAATCGGCAACTGCCGTCGCGCCATGACGCTTGCTCAGCTTTTTCCCATCCATGCCGTGGATCATCGGCACGTGTGCGAAGCGCGGAGGCTCCTTGCCGAGGGCGCGATAGAGCTGGATCTGCTTGGGCGTATTGGAGATGTGGTCGTCGCCGCGCATGACGAGGGTGATCCCCATGTCGATGTCATCGGAGACGACGGCGAGATTGTAGATCGGCGTCCCATCGGAGCGGAGGATGACGAAGTCCTCGATGTCCTTGTTGGGGAAGGCGATGCGCTCGTGCACGGCGTCGTCCCAGGCGGTTTCGCCCTCGGGAACGCGGAAGCGCACGATGAATGGGATTCCGGCATCGACGCGCTGCTTGATCTCATCGGGAGTGAGGCGGTCGCAGCGGCGATTGTACTTGAAGCTGTCCTTGCGCGCCGCAGCTTCCTTGCGCATCACCTCCAGCTCCGCCGCGGTGCAGAAGCAGCGATATGCCGCGCCTGTTTCGAGCAGGAAGTTCGCGTCGCGCTGATGTCGCGGGAGTCCGAGCGCCTGGTGGACGACCTGCTCTTCCCAGTTGAGGCCGAGCCACTCGAGACCTTCGAAGATGGCGCGCTCGCTCTCGTCGGTGCTGCGGGCCTTGTCCGTGTCCTCGATGCGGAGGAGGAAGGTCCCGCCGGTCTGTCGCGCGTACAGCCAGTTGAAAAGGGCCGTGCGCGCGCCGCCCACGTGCAGGTAGCCCGTGGGGGAGGGAGCGAAGCGAACGCGAGGTGGAGCGAGTGGGTCGGGCATGGGTGCGCGGATAGGGCGAAAAAAAGCAGGTCCGCCGATGGTTGACGGACCTGCCGACGGAGCGGGAGGGATTCGAACCCTCGATAGGGGTTTAAAACCCTATAACGGTTTAGCAAACCGCCGCCTTCAGCCTCTCGGCCACCACTCCAGAAACCGGAAACGTCTCCGGGCGTCAAGTATAGTCAACGGAGGGACGATGCGGTACCAGCGAGGGGAAGGGGAGAGCGCGCTCGAGAGGGGATTTACGTGGTTCTCGGGCGCGGTCGTCGCTGCGGGCATCGCGTTGCGCCTCTGGCAGTATCTCGGGCGGAGTGCGCTGTGGACGGACGAGGCGACTGTCGCGAACAACATCGTCTCGCGCGGCTATGAGCATCTCCTGCTGCATCCGCTCGCGAACAACCAGGCGGCGCCCGTCGGTTTTCTGCTGATCGAGAAGGTCGCCGCGTCGATCTTCGGCGCGAACGAGCTCGCGCTGCGCGTTTATCCGCTGCTCTGCGGAATGCTCGCGCTGCTGCTGCTCTGTCGCGTGGCTTGGCGCCTGCTTCCGCCGGCGGGCGTGGTGCTGGTGCTCATCCCCTTCGCCTTCGCGCGGCCGCTGCTCTTTTACGCGGCCGATGTGAAGCAGTATTCGAGCGATGTCGCGATCGCGCTCGTGCTCCTGCTCGTAGCGCTCGAGCTCTCGGATGGAGCGGTGACGACGCGAGCGCGCGCGCGAGCCGCGCTGATCGGTGCGCTGGCCGTATGGCTCTCGCAGCCGGCGGTGCTCGTCGTGGCGGGGTTGGGTGGCGCGCTCTTGCTCACATCGTACATCGATGCGCGCGGCGCAGGCGAGCGACGAGAGCTACGCGCGCTGGCGCCGATCGCGAGCGTCGTCGCTGCGTGGGGGCTGAGCGCGCTCGGCGCGACACTCGTCTCGCTCCGTCACCTCACACCGGCGTCGCAGCACTACATGCGCGTGTTCTGGGGCGATGGATTCTGGCCGCTGTCGCTCGCGCATCCATCGAGCGTCGCGTGGCCGGTGGTGCGCGTCGCCTTCATCCTCGGCAACCAGCTGGGAATTCCGACGAGCATCGGCTTTGCGTGTGCGTTGCTCGCCGCGGTGGGGGTGATGCTTACATGGCGGACGGATTGGCACGTGCTCACGCTGCTGCTCGCGCCGCTCGCCGTCGCACTCGGCGCATCGGCCGCTCATCTGTATCCGTTCGGCGATCGGCTCGCGTTGTTTCTCATTCCCTCGCTGCTGCTGCTGGCGGCTATCGGCATCACCGGGATGGCGGCGCGCATCCCTGCGGCGCGCGGAGCGTCGATTCTCCTTCTGAGCGTAACCTTCTTCCTCCTCGTGGTTGAGGCGCAGGCGCTGCGCACGGCGCCGCCGGTGTATCGGCGTGAGGAGATCACCCCCGCGCTCGCCTATCTGCGTGCGAAGAGCGCAGCCGGCGATGCGGTCTACATCTACTACGGTGCGGTTCCCGCGTACACGTTCTACGATTGGGGCGCTCCGTTTCCGGCGCGCGCCATGATGGGCGGCTGCCATCGCGGCGACGCACGAGGCTATCTCACGGAGCTCGACGCGCAACGAGGACGCCCGCGCGTCTGGATCCTCTTCGCCCACGAATCGTGGCGACTCGGCGAGCGCGAGCTGATGCTCCGCTATCTCGACGCGATCGGCACGGTGCGCGACAGCACGACGGCGATCGGCCGCGACGTCGATGGAAAGCCGACCTTCGTCCGCCTCTATCTCTACGATCTGTCGGACAGCACGCGGCTCGCTTCAGCGCGAACGAGCGACGTCGTGATCCCGGAGTCGGGGCCGCTCGAGGAGCGACAGCAATGCGCCCCGGCGAGCGAGTAGCGGTGGCTACGGACAACGGGACTGATCACGGAGCGCTACCGAATGAGATCGACGCTCCCAGTGCGAAGCCACCGTGTGGAGCAGGGCCGATGAGCAGCGCCGTGGAGGGCGGTCGCTCGTAGACGCGCTCCCACTGCTCCTTCCTCTGGCTTCGCCCGATCGCGATTCCTCCAATCAGTCCACCGACGCCCACGGGTACCGCGATTAGCGCAGTGCTTAATCCGCAGTAGCCTTTCGAGTCCGGACCGCAGAATACGTGTCCGATGAGGAGCACTGCGCCCGCCCCTGCGACGAGGCCGATGGCCCCATCTCGCATCACCTTGCCGAAGCTCGCGTATCGTCCGTGACTCAGCTCCAACTCGCGCACGCTGTCCATCGGGAGCGAGACGAGCGTGCTGCTGAGGCCGATGTGCAGACTGATCGTATCGCTGGTCATCGCTACCAGCGAGCCCTCGGTCGGGAGCGCCGGCCCTATCGGAACCACCCTGACGTGAGAGCCGGGGGGCACCGTCTGCGCCGCCACGCGCCGCGCACTTGCCGCGTACGCGAGCGCGCATGCAACGAGAATCGGCAAGAGAAACACTCGGAAGCGCTCCACACGTCCTCCTGCGGATGGCGAGGAGACCACTCGATCGAACTTCGAACAACGCCAGCGGGCAGGGTGGGATTCGAACCCACGGGACCCGTGAAGGTCCACCGGTTTTCAAGACCGGAGCATTCAACCGCTCTGCCACCTGCCCAGGAGTGCGCATACATGCATAAATAGCGTGCGCGACGTTAGGAAAATCGCATCTCGCGCGTCGTGGCGCCACCGACGGTTGCGTTTCGAGGGACCGTGCTTGTGGCTCGCATAGGCACCCAGCGCCGGGTGCGTATGGAACGACTTCCCCGAATTCACTCCAGTGCTGCTAAATCGCCCAGACGTCATCCCACGAACACTCGAGCACCAACCGGCCGACGAGCGCGCACTGTGGGGAGGGGCGTGCTCGTCGTCAACGACACCAACGCATTAGAATCGGAAACTCCTCTCGCCTGCCGGCGTTCATCACCTGTGGTGCCGCCCGCATCGCCTCGTCAAACACGGCGGTACGTCCGAGGGAGAGAGCAGCATGTCAACGTCAGCAGGACCGCTCGACACACTACGCGTGAGCGCGCTCGATCAGACGCCAGTTGCCGAGGGAACGACGGCAGCCTCCGCGCTCCGGAACTCGATCGATCTCGCACGCCTCGCGGAGTCGCTCGGCTACCATCGCTATTGGGTTGCGGAGCATCACGGGAGCCCGATGATTGCAGGGCCGTCGCCCGAGGTGCTCATCTCGGCGATCGCGTCGGTGACGTCGCGCATGCGCATCGGGAGCGGGGGCGTCATGCTCCCGCATTACAGCGCGCTCAAAGTCGCCGAAAACTTCAGCGTGCTCGCCGGCCTCTTTCCCGGTCGCATCGATCTCGGGCTGGGGCGCGCCGCGGGCACCGATCCGGAGACGTCGTTCGCGCTGCAACGCGATCGTCGCAAACGCTCGCCTGACGATTTTTTGGAGCAACTCATCGAGCTGTTGGGTTACCTCAATGACAACCTGCCGCCGGACTACCCCTTTCGGCGGCTCGCACCGCTGCTCCCCGGCGTGCCAGAGCGCGCCGAGCCGTGGCTACTCGGCTCGTCGCATCAGAGCGCGATGTGGGCGGCAGAGCTCGGGCTGCCGTACGCCTTCGCCGACTTCATCAATCCGGCGGGCGCCGAGATTGCGGCGCTCTATCGCGACCAGTTCGTTCCGTCAGCTGAGCTCGCCGCGCCGCGCGTGATGGTCGCGATCTCCGCCATCGCCGCGGACACGAACGATGAAGCGCAGCTCCTCGCCTCGAGCATGCGCATGGCGATCACCATGCTCCGTGCGGGATCGTCCATCGCGATTCCGACCGTGGAGAAGGCGCTCGCCTTTCTCGGCGAACATGCGGCGCCGAATGCGCTCCCGATGGGGCGCCGCGCCGTCGTCGGCGATCCGTATACCGTGCGTCGCGGACTCGAGGAGGTCGCGCGCGAGTACGGGGCCGAGGAGGTGATGGCGGTGACGATCACGCACGACCACGAGGCGCGTCGCCACTCGTACGAGCTTATCGCCAGCGCATTCGAGCTCAGCGCTCGTTGAGCTCGTAATAGCTCTCGATCGCCCAGGCGATGACACGATCCGTATAGAGCACGCGAAACGCGTCGGTGGCATCCTCGAGAGCGATCTCTCGCACGAGCTCCTTGAGCGCGCGTACGAGCTTTTCTGGCGGCGAGCGATTCAACCGCGCGTGCACGGCGCACACGCGCACCGCCTCGCGCATGATGTGCGGGTCGAATCGGGTGGAAGTGCGTCCGGCGCTCAGCGCGTCGGCCACCGCCGCGAGATCCCCGCGAAAAGCCGCAGAGTGTTCGTAGTGCTCCGGCGCCGCGTCCGTCATCGCCGCTGCTTGCCGGCGCCCACCTGACTCATTTCCGCGGGTGGGTGCCCGTATCGGTCATCTTCGCGCCGCTGCCGCTGTCCACACCGAGCGGAACCGCGGGCACCGTCGGAGTCGGCTGCGTGGCAAACAGACGGCTGAGGTCCGTCGCATCGGCAAGCTTGCGTGCCGTCTCCATCAGTTTGTGCGACTCGGCGCTGTCACCGCGCTGAGCAGCGATATCGGCGAGATCCACGGCCGTCGTGATGTAGATGTACGGGATTCCCACCGATGCCTTGTCGACCCATAGCCCACGCTTGATCACTGCGGCCGGGCCGGTGAAGTCGTTGTGCCAGAGGTCGTGCGTCCGCATGACGTCGACGAATCCCTCACCCTGCAGCAGCACGGTGTCCTTTCCCGGCACCGGCGGCGTCGGCAGCAGCTTCCGCGCGAGTCCCTGCATGAGGAGATACTGGCCGAGCCCGAGCACATCCTGCGGATAGCCGCCGGCCGTGCGGCTGAAATACATCGGACGAGCCGGATAGTCAGCCTTGATCATGAGCAGTACGACGATGTCGGCCTTGGCGAGCACCTGCGGCTTGATCGACGCCTCGATCGATCCCTTCTTGAAGAGCATCGGCTCGCGCACTTCCTGATACTCGGGGATGCTGTCGGCCTGCGCCGTCGTCATGTGCAGCGGCGACCCCTTCGGCATCGGCCACTCGCGGCCGCGATACACGGCTGGTCCCTTTGCCGCATCGTATGGATAGACGGGACGCCGCACGAGCTGGCGCACGTACCAGTCGGTGTTGAGAAGCGATGTGCAGAGCACGAGCACATCCTTGCGCACACCCTCGACCTCCTGCGCATACCAGAGTGGGAAGGTGTCGTTGTCCCCGGCAGTGATCAGAATGCCGTACGGCTCCACCGAGTCGAGCAGATCATGCGCGAAGGCGAAGGTGTCCGTCTGCCCCGCGCGCGACGCAGCTCGCCAGTTGGCGAAGAGCGGGAAGAGCGCGAACAGCAGAATCCACGAGCCGAAAATCCACGACTGGCGCCGCGGCACCTCCACCGTCTCGCGGCCGATCTTCACCTGCTCGCTGCCGAAGAGCGAGGCGACCCCCTCCCAGATGTACACGAGCCCGAGTGCGGTCCACACACCCCACGCCGAGAAGGCGACGATGAAGAAGTAGTCGCGGTCGCGCACCTCGCAGTTGATGTCCGACGGATTGCCGAGCGCGAGACACTGCGAGTGCCCGTATTTGAAGTTGAGATAGTAGATGAGGATGACGGTCAGCGTCAGCATGAACGTTCCGAAGTACCAGAACGACTTGCGGTCGCGCTTGAAGTGCACCCAGCCGCCCATGAGGCCCAGCAGCATGTACACCGCGGCGATGCTCTGCTGCATCCTCGGCCACTGGTCTTTCACGTCACGCAGCCATTGCCAGCGGAAATACAGCCAGTACATGCCGAGCTGCCCGTCGATGAACGGTGCCTGGCGGTCGAGGAGCGCCGGCTTGCCGTACTGTCCACGATTGAAGTTGTAGAGGAAGGCGTTCCAGTTGGTCGGTTCCCCTTCGTTGATCGCGGGGAAGTGGCTCGCGCGAATCGGCTGCGTGAGGAAAGGCGTCATGCCGAGCAGCAGCGCGCCGATGCTCACGGCGATCAACTTCCAGCGCATCAGGGTCGCGGGCCGACGCACGACGACCGCGACGACCACGGCCGGCCCCGCCAGAAAACCCATCATGTGATTCGCGTAGCCGAGGCCAAGCAGATACGCGATGAGTACGAGCAGCCGGTCCGCGTACGGACCGTCGGGATCGTCCGACCAGCGCACCGTGAGCCACGAGATGATCGCGAGCCCCATCAGCGAGACGGTGTAGACCTTCTCGTTCACCACCGACTGATTCCACACCGTGAACGCCGTCGCGCCGATCAGCGCCGCGAGCACACCGCCGAGAATCCGCTGCCAGCGGTCGAGAAGCCACCCCACGAGAATGCGCTCGGTGATCAGGAACCACATCCCGGCAGCTACCGCGCTCGTGAGCGCCGCCAGAATGTTGATCTTCTTCGCGACGCCCATCCCGATGGGCAGAATCGCGAAGACGTGTCCGATGAGCACGAACAGCGGATTGCCGGGCGGATGCGGAATGCCGAGCACGTAGGCGGCCGCGATGTACTCGCTGGTGTCCCACATCGCGGTGGAGGGTGCGAGCGTCGCGTAGTAGAGCGCGAACACGGCGAGCGAGGTGAGCGTCGCGGCCAGATACGACGGACGGTAATCGAGATCGGTATTCTTCGGAGGCATATGCTCGGGTTCGGAAACGCTCGGCCCCCGGCGTGGTCGCCGGCGGGGATCAGCTGTGCAAGATGGACGGGTCGCCAGCCGCAGGCAACGCGGCCGGTGCCTAGTGTCGGAACAGCCTCGAGCCGGTGAAGACCATGGCGATGTCGCGCTCGTTCGCGGCTTCGATGACTTCCGGGTCGCGCACCGATCCTCCCGGCTGGATGATCGCCGTCACCCCTGCCTCGGCGGCGTGATCGACGCCGTCGCGGAAGGGGAAGAACGCGTCCGAGCCGAGCACCGAGCCCGCGGGATCGAAGCCGGTGGTGCGCGCCTTGTGCACGGCGAGGAAGCTCGCGTCGACACGTGACATCTGTCCCGCGCCGATGCCGATCGTCGCCCCGCCGCGCGCGAGCACGATAGCGTTCGACTTGACGCTCGCCACGGCGCGCCACGCAAAGAGGAGATCGTCGCGCTCGGCATCGCTTGGGGCACGCTTCGTCACGACGTTCCAGCTCTGCAGGCTCCGGTCGATCGATGGACGATCCTGCACCAGCACGCCGCCGCGCACGCGCTTGAAGTCGAGCGCGCCGGGCGCCCACTTCGCGCGCCCCTCGAGGACGCGCAAATTTTTCTTCCGGCCGAGGATCTCGATCGCGGCTGCACTAAACGACGGCGCAACGAGGCACTCGACGAAGAGACTCGAGATCGCGTCGGCGAGCGCCTCGTCCACCGGCACGTTGAAGGAGATGACGCTCCCGAACGCCGACTGCGGGTCGCAGGCGAGCGCCTTCTGATAGGCCTCGAGCGCGGTCGGCGCGACGGCGAGTCCGCATGGCGACGTGTGCTTCACGATGGCGCAGCACGGTGCGCCGTCGCCGAGGGTATCGCTCGCGAGGAGCGCGCCCTCGAGATCGAGGAGGTTGTTGAAGCTCAGCTCCTTTCCACCGCGCTGCTTGAGCGACGCCAGCCCCGCGCCGCGATGTTCGACGTAAAACGCGGCCTCCTGCCCGGGGTTCTCGCCATAGCGCAGCGACTGCGCGCGCTCGAAGGAAAGCGGCACCTTCTCGGGGAAACGCTCGTCGCGCTGCTTCGCGAACCAGGTGGCGATCGCAGCGTCATACGATGCTGTGTGCGCGTACGTCTTCTCCGCGAGAAGCCGGCGCAGGTCGAGATCGTCGGCACCGGCCGTGAGCGCATCGAGCACGCGCTCGTAGTCGGCGGGATCGACGATCACGTACACCGACGCGAAGTTCTTCGCCGCCGAGCGAAGCATCGACGGTCCGCCGATGTCGATGTTCTCGATCACTTCCTCGGGGCGCACGTTCGCGCGCGCGGCCGTCTCGCGGAACGGATAGAGATTGACGGCGACGAGATCGATCGGCGTGATGTCGTGCGCCGCCAACGCCTCCATGTGCTCCGGCAGGTCGCGCCGCGCGAGCAGCCCGCCGTGCACCGCGGGGTGCAGCGTCTTTACGCGTCCATCGAGCATCTCCGGGAAGCCGGTGATGTCGGCGACATCCTGCGTGGCGATCCCCGCCTCCCGCAGCGCGCGCGCCGTGCCGCCAGTGGAGATGATCTCCCAGCCTCGCGAAGTGAGTGTGCGCGCCAGCTCGGCCACGCCTGTCTTGTCGGAAACGGAAATGAGGGCGCGGGGCATGGCGAAGGAAGGAGTATCAGGCGGAGAGAGCGATGCCGATCGCGTTGCGCAGCGCGGCATCATCGAGGGAGTCGAGCACGAACGCGGCGTCGTCGAGCTTCGGGAGATACATGTGCGTCGCGTGACCGCCCGCGTCGAGCGAGATCCGCTGCTGCGCCACCGCGAGCACCGCCGGCGGATAGAGCGCGTGCTCGACGCGTAGCACGCGGGCGGCGAGCGCATGCGACGTGTCGCCGGAGAGCACGGGTACCGGCCACTGCGCGATGATCGCGCCGTGGTCGTAGCGCTCGTCCACGAAGTGCACCGTCGCCCCGGAGACGCGTGCGCCGGCCGCAATCACCGCGGCGTGCACCCGCGTTCCGTACATCCCGCGCCCGCCGAATGAGGGGAGCAGGGCAGGGTGCACGTTCACGATCCGCCCCCGATACGCATGCACGACGATTTCGGGGATGAGTCGCATGTAGCCCGCGAGCACGACGAGGTCGATGCGGTGGGAGCCGAGCTCCGCGAGCAGACGGTCGCCGCCGAGCGTGCCGCCGTCGAGTGCAGCGAACGCGATGTCGTGCGAGCGCGCATACGAGAGCGCGCCTGCATCCGCGTGGTCGGAAAGCACCAGCGCGACATGTGCGAGCGCGTCACGGTCGCCGCGCGCCAGAAACTCGTGCAGCGCGCGCAGGTTGGAGCCGCGTCCGGATGCGAGCACCGCCAGGCGCGTCGACATATGCTGAGTCTACCCGGCCCGCGGCGGACTCGATAGAGGGCGCGATGCCAGAATCCGGTCAACCGCGGAGGCGAGGCTGGTCGAGATCGCGAAGCCGTCGCGCGCGGCGACGACGTCGCCCCCCGGCGTTGTGTCGCGGGGCACGAGAATGCCGTGCCCGCCGAAGAGCTTCGCGGGCTGGATGTCGCGCAGCCGGTCGCCCACGTACCACGACGCGGCGAGATCCAGATCATGCTCGGCCGCCGCCTGCCGGTACATCGCGGGGCCCGGCTTCCGGCAGTCGCAGGCGGGCGCGACCTCCGGATCGTGCGGGCAGTAGTAGGTCGCAAGAACGCTCGCGCCGTCGGCAGCGAGGAGCTCGTCGATGCGCACGCGCACTTCTTCGTACTGGGCCACCGTGAAGAGCCCGCGGCCGATCCCCGACTGATTGGACACCACGATGATCGGCATGCCGGCGGCATTGACGCGTGCAATCGCCGCCGCGGCACCGGGGATGAGCCGCACGTTATCGGCTCGCGACACGTGGATCGTATCGACGTTGATGGTTCCGTCACGATCGAGGAAGAGCGCGGCGCGGGGCTCGGTCATGCGGGTGGCCGTTTGCGAGTGGAGTCCGCCGGCGGTGCCGTCGG
>JALYSW010000433.1 GCA_030854615.1 Gemmatimonadota bacterium | reverse complement strand
GGATTCTCGGCATCCTCTCCGCGCTCGTGGCCCTCAGCACCCTGAAGCTTCGATGATCCCGGCGGAGTGGAGGGCGGGGGAGGCGGCGGTCATCGGCCTCGGGCGCAGCGGCGTCGCCGCGTCGCTTCTGCTCGCGCGCCAGGGGGTGCGCGTGTACGCCTCCGACGGCGGCAGCGATGCGAGTGCGACCGCCGGCGCGGCGAAGCTCGCCGAGGCGGGGATCGATGCGAGTGCGGGCGCGCACGACCTCGAGCGCATCGCGCGCGCCGCCGTCGTGATCGTGAGCCCCGGTGTTCCCCCCGACGCGCCGCCGCTCGAGGCTGCGCGCGCCGCCGGCGTCCCGATCGTGAGCGAGATCGAGGTCGCGCTGCGCACGCTCGACGGCACGCGCTATATCGCGATCACCGGCACGAACGGAAAGACGACCACCACAGCGATGATCGGCCATCTGCTCCGCACGCTTGGCAAGCGCGTCGTCGATGCGGGGAACATTGGCACGCCGCTCACCGAGATCGCGCTGCGCGACGATCGCCCCGACTGGATCGCGCTCGAGCTTTCGTCGTTCCAGCTCCACGATACGCCGAGCGTCGATCCGGCGGTGGGCGTGCTGACGAACCTGTCGCCCGACCATCTCGATCGCTACGCGAGCACCGACGACTACTATGCTGACAAGGCGCTCCTCTTCCGCAACGCGAGCGCGAAGTCGGCGTGGGTGCTCAACGCCGACGATGCGCTCGTCACCGCGATGGCCGCCGGCTTCCCCGGAGCGCACCATACCTTCGGCATTGCGAGCGCAGGCGCCGAGATGACGTGCGCGAACGGCGAGATATGCTGGAGCGGGAAGAAGGTCCTCGGGCGAGCGGAGCTCCCGCTACTCGGTGATCACAATGTGATGAACGCGATGGCGGCTTCGCTCGCGGTGATCGCGGCGGACGACGCGCATGCGAGCCGCGCCGCACTCGCGCGCATCGCCGAGGGGCTCAGATCCTTTCGCGCGCCGCCGCACCGCCTCGAGTCTGTCGGCGAGCGCGCGGGCGTGCTCTGGATCAACGACTCGAAGGCGACGAACATCAGCTCGACTCAGGTCGCCATCGATGGGATGACACGGCCCACCGTGCTCCTGCTGGGCGGGCGGCACAAGGGTGAGCCGTACACCTCACTCGCGGCGGGGCTCAAGCGCATCGTGAAGGTGGTGCTCGCATACGGCGAATCGGCGCCGGTCATCGAGCAGGATCTCGCCGGTGTCGTGCCCCTCGAGCGTCTCGGCGATGACTTCGCCGAGGTGGTGGCCCGCGCGCGGGCGATCGCGCGCCCGGGCGACGTCGTGCTACTGTCGCCCGCCTGCTCGAGCTATGACATGTTCCGCAATTACGAAGAGCGCGGCGCGGCCTTCCGCCGTCTCGCCGGCGCGGCGTGACCGCGTCGCCCCCCGCCGTCCGCGAGCGATGGCGGATGACGCTCGAGGCGCGCGCCCTGATCATCACCACGGGCGTCATCCTCGCCTACGGACTGGCGGTGCTCTACAGCGCGAGCGCGCTGGCGGCGGTGCTCGAGCACCACTCGAACTCGTACTATCTGCTGCGCCAGCTCTCGGGCGTCGCCATCGGCACCGTTCTCTTCGCGATCGCAGCGAAGGTCGACGCCGAGCGTTGGCGCGGGTGGGCGTGGCCGATCCTGATTCTCGCGATCGTGCTTCTCCTCATCCCCGTGCTTCCGGTGCCGAGCGTGATCGCGCCGCGCCTGCATGGGTCGAGGCGCTGGGTCAACGTCGGCTTCCTCTTTCAGTCGTCGGAGTTTGCGAAGCTCGCGTGCATCATCTGGACGGCGATGCTCATCGTGAAGAAAGGCGACAAATTGCGCCGGCTCACGAAAGGACTTCTGCCATTCGTGCTCATCCTCGCGCTGCTGAATCTCCTCGTCATCCTCGAGCCCGATCTCTCGATGGCGATGACCTTCACGCTGATCATGGGAATCATGCTCTTCGCGGGCGGAGTCCGCATCGGGCACGTGATCTTCCTCGGGATCGTCGCGATCCCGGTGCTCTGGCACGAAGTGGAGAAGATGCAGTACGCGCTGTTGCGGATGACGAGCTGGCTCAACCCCGGCGACGTCTCCGCGCAGGCGAGCTACCAGCTCAAGCAGTCGCTCATCGCGGTGGGCTCCGGCGGGCTGTTTGGCGTCGGCTTCGGGATGGGACGGCAGCAGCTTGGCTTCGTCCCCTTTCCGTACAACGACTTCATCGCGGCGAACATCGGCGAGGAGTGGGGCTTCCTCGGCATCGTCTTCATCACGCTGACCTTCGTCGTGTACGGATGGATCGGCTTCCGCATCGCGAAACAGGCGCGGACGACGTTCCAGCAGCAGCTCGCCATCGGCATCACCTTCATGACTGTGAGTACCGCCTTCCTGCATCTCGGCGTCGTCATCGGTTTGCTCCCAACCACCGGACTCACGCTGCCGTTCGTGAGCTTCGGGAGGACGAATCTCGTCATGTCGATTCTCATGACGGGGATTCTCGTGAACATCGCGAGCACGCGTGAGCGGATCGTCGGCGAGCATGCCACGAACCCGCTCGAGCGCGCGGCGGCATGACCGTGCGCGTGATGTTCGCCGGCGGAGGCACGGGCGGACATCTCTATCCGGGGCTCGCGATCGCGCGCGCGCTCGTGCGACTTGCGCCCGAGGTCGAGCCGTTCTTCGTCGGCGCGCTGCGCGGCATCGAGCGGGACGTGCTGCCGAAGACCGAGTTCCAGCATCTCCTCCTCGACCTGCATCCGATCTACCGGCAGCAGCCGTGGAAGAGCTGGCGCACGGTGCGCGGCTTCGGGAGCGCGTGGCGCGCGCTCGCGCGCGAGAATGCCGCGCACCCCGCGGCGACGGTCATCGGCACCGGCGGCTATGCGTCGGGTGCCGCGCTCGCCTTCGCGCTCGCGCACGGAATCCCCATCCAGCTGCAGGAGCAGAATTCCGTTCCCGGCATCACGACGCGCTTCTTCGCGCGCCGGGCGCGCGCCGTCTACCTCGGCTATCCCGAGGCGCGCGCGAAGCTGCACCCCGGCGTGCACACGGAGCTCTTCGATAGCGGGAATCCGATCGAGCCGCCGCCCGTTCCGCGGCCGTCGCGCGAACAGGCGCGGCGAGAGTGGGGATTCCCGGAGAGCGGCGGACAGGTCCTGCTCGCCTTCGGCGGAAGCCAGGGCGCTCGTCCGCTCAACGATGCCGTCGCGTCGCTGCTCGATGCGGGGCTGCCGCCCGGACTCCTGCTCATCTGGGCGACCGGGAAGGGATGGTACGACGGCTACGCGAAGTACGAGTCGCCGAATGTGCGCGTGCGGCCGTATCTCGCGCCGATTCAGAACGCGTACGCCGCCGCGGACCTCGCACTCGCGCGCGCGGGTGCACTGACCGTCGCGGAGCTGTGCGCGTGGGGAATTCCCTCTCTCCTCGTCCCCCTTCCAACCGCTGCCGCCGATCATCAGCGCGCGAATGCTCGCGCGCTGCAGGCTGCCGGCGCCGCCGAAATGCTCGAACAGTCTACGCTCTCCGCATCCCTCCTCGGCGACGCCCTCAAAGGCTTGCTCGACGAACCGAACAAGCTCGCTTCGATGGCCGAGTTCGCTGCGTCCCGAGGGCGACCCGATGCAGCGGAGCGCATTGCCAGATGGGTACTTACGATAGGCCAGCTCAAGTCGGTTGACACTTGAGCGAGTCATCCCGTTCGCGCTATATTGCGAACGCCGCATGACACTTTTCGATGCCTCCGATCCTCGCCCCGTCCACTTCGTCGGCATCGCCGGCGCGGGGATGAGCGCGCTCGCCGAGCTACTGGCTCGACGAGGGATCTCCGTCACCGGGTGCGACGCGAATCCCGGCAGAAACGAGGCGCTCGCAGCGCTCGGCATCACGATCCAGCCGCGCCACGATCCCGCGCACGTCGCTGGAGCACAGTCCGTCGTGGCGACATCCGCCATGCCGCGCGACCACGCCGAGTTGGCTCGCGCTCGCGAGTTGGGGATCCCGGTGATTCGTCGCGCGGAGGCGCTGGCGGGCGCTGTAGAGCTCGGGAAGACGATCTGCATCGCGGGCACGCACGGGAAGACGACGACCACCGTGATGACCACCGAAGCGTTGACGGCGGCGGGGAGCAATCCCACCGGCATCGTCGGCGGGCGCGTCGCCGCGTGGGGTGGAAATCTCAGCGCCGGCGGCGACGATCTCTTCGTCGTGGAAGCGGACGAGTACGATCGCTCCTTCCTCGCGCTCTCACCCACGGTTGCGACGATCACGAACGTCGAGGCCGATCACCTCGACATCTACGCGGATCTCGACGACATCCGCGGCGCCTTTGCGCAATTCGCCTCGCGCGCGCGGGCCGTCGTGCTCTGCGCCGACGATCCCGGCGCATCCTCGATCGCGCTGACGCCGAATGCCGAGATCGTGCGCTACGGCATCACGTCGCCCGATGCGCGCCTGGTCGCGCGCGATCTCCGCAGCGAGGATGGCGGGAGCGTCTACACCGCGGTGCTCGACGGCGGTGCGGAGACGGAAATCCGCCTGCGCGTCCCCGGACGCCACAACGTTCTCAACTCGCTCGCGGCGCTGAGCAGTGGTCACGCGCTCGGCGTGCCGCTCGCGAAGATGGCCCCCGGGCTCGCGGCGTTCGGTGGAGTGGAGCGCCGCTTTCAGCGGCTCGGCGAAGCCCGCGGCGTCTCGGTGATCGACGATTACGCGCATCATCCCACCGAGATCCGCGCGACGCTCGCCGCGGCGCGCGCTGCGTATCCCGGGCGCCGGATCATCGCGGCGTTCCAGCCGCATCTCTACTCGCGCACGCGCGATTTCGCCGGCGACTTCGGCGACGCGCTCGCGGGCGCGGATAGCATCTATCTCACCGAGATCTACGGCGCGCGCGAGAAGCCGATCGACGGCATCTCGGCCGCACTCATCGAGGGCGCGGCCCGCGATGCCGGCCGGGTGGTGACGTGGCGCGGCGAGCGCGCGGCGCTGGCC
>JALYSW010000384.1 GCA_030854615.1 Gemmatimonadota bacterium | reverse complement strand
TCGACGGCACAGCTGCTCGAGCACAAGGTGGGCGCGGCCGCGAGCGAAGGGATCAGTCTGAGCGGATTCCGCGCAGCGATCGCGTCATCGAATCCGGCGCCGGGGGGCGGCAGCGCGGCGGCGCACGGGGGGTCGATCGCGGCGGCGCTCGTGCAGATGGTCGCAGGGCTCACGATCGGTCGGAAGAAGTACACCGACGTCGAGGCGACGTTCAAGGACATCGCGTCGCAGGCGGCCGCACTCGGTGCGCGGCTCGCGGAGCTCGTCGATCTCGACGCGAAGTCGTACGTAGCGGTGAGTACGGCGTACAAGCTCCCGAAGGCAACGCCCGAGCAGGAGACGATGCGCAAGGCGGCGATCACCGCGGCGCTCATCGGCGCGAGCGAGGTTCCGCTCGAGACGGCGCGCGCGTGCGCGGTGGTGGCGGCGCTGGCGGAGATCGCCGCGACGCAGGGAAATGTGAATGCGCGCGCCGATGCGGGCGTCGCGGCGCTGATGGCCGATGCGGCGTGCCGAGGCGCAGCGTTCAACGTGAAGGCGAATGTCGACGCGCTCGACGACTCGGCCGCCGCGAAGGGGCTGACGGAGGCGGCGGAGACGTTCGTGAAGGCGGCGAGTGATGCGGCGAAGCGGACGGCGGCGCTGGTGGACGCGGCGTGATCGGAGCGCTATCGATCGCCGGTGTCGCCACCGCATGATCCGAGGCCCTCATGCCCGATGACTCGCCGATCAATCGATGGATTCGATATCGATTCGGCGAAGGACGCGACTTGACGCTTCTCGTGCTGTTCATGGTCGCCGGACTTTTTACTCTTCCGTCGCTTACACGTCTCACGTTTGCGCGTTGGGACGAGGAGCTGGACGCGGGGAGAGACACAATTCCGGCGTTGAGCGATTCGCTAGCGCGCGCACGCTGGGCCGAAACGGCGCGCTATCGCCAGCTCTTACGAGCCACGCTGGTCGCACCCGACAAGCACGCAGCCGTCGGCGCTGCTGGCTGCGAAGTAGCGCGCATTTTGAAACAACCGATTCCCAATCAAGCAACGCGGGAGTTGCACGAAGCCGTTGCTGCAGCGTATCGCACCAAAGAGGAGAAGGCCGCTCGCGAACGGGTGAATTCCGAGCTCGCGATGACAGAAATCATCGGATTGACCGAAGCGCAGTGCGACTCCGTCCGCGCGACCTGGCCGCCGCTTGATCCTGCGAGCGACCCCTACCCGGCGCGATAGCTCCCCCCAGTCGCCACGCGCAATCGCGCGCGAGACGAAAGCTCTACCCCACCTTCTCCGCCGTTGTCGGATCGATCACTGCCCGCACCTCCGACACCTTATTCGCCGGAAAGCCGCCCTTCTTCGCGTGCTCGCGCACCATCGCCTCGTTTGGCGCGATGTACACGCAGTAGATCTTGTCGTCCGTGACGTAGCTCTCCACCCAGTTGATGCTCGGGCCGAGATCGCTCAACACGCTGCACGACGTCTGCGAAATCCCCTGGAGCTGTTCTGCCGTCAGCTTCCCCGCTCCCGGGATCTCGCGTTCGATTACGTACTTTGGCATTGAATCTCCTACTTGAGAGATGAACCAGCATGGTCGACGAATTCTTGCCTGTCTAGCTAATAGATTTCCCGGCGCTCAGATCAGGCGTTGCTCACCGCGGCCGCAAAGAATAGGTGAAAAACACGAGATACTTTGCGAAGTCACCGCCGCCTGGCGCTCCAGACTCGCGTTCGGCAACGCTTTCCTCGCGATTGCGATCCACGGTTATGGGAACACTGATGCTGAACGTGCTTCCCGTCCGTGAAAAGGGGCTGCGCGCCATCGTGTACGAGAGTCCCGGCTCCGCGTACACCGCGTACCCGGGTCGCCTAAAATACTGATCGCCGCCGCCGACGAGATCATGAACGGGAATTCCGTCCACGCGTCCGCCCAGGCTGGCTGTGAGACCATGACGCGGTAGCAGCGCATAGGAAAATCCCGCATGTGCTGAATATTCGTCGGTCACTGCAACGTAGTTCCGCACGGGGGCGGTCTGTCCGAACATGTAGTCGATGTGCTGCTTGGGACTGATCAAGTACGACCCTGCTGCGTAAAACGACACGCGATTCGCAACGCGCTGGAAGATGTCCGTCTGTAGCGCGATTCCCCAGCCGCCATCGCCGGTCTGAATGGTGTTGTTCGAGAAGTCCTCTGTCCGTACGCCCGGCGCGCCATAGAATGCACCCTTCCCGTCATAGGTTCCCGTGGGCGCCTTCACGCCCAAGGTCAGCAAAACATTCCCGTGCGCGTGGTCGAGCGGGGAAAGGAGCCAGAAATTCCCGAGAAGACTCACATCCCCGATTGATGTCTGGCCTTGCGCGTGCCGTAACCCATCGGGCTGGATAGTCGATTCCGTGCCGGTGGCAAACGGCAGCTGCAGGCTGAGGCTGAGCCGTCTTGACAGAGCATACGTCGCATTTAGCGTGATCGTATGAATGTGGATGTCGATCGGTTCGCCACCTGGCGTTTCCGCCGGACTGTACTGGTGCCCAATATAGAAATTGTCGGCGTGCAGGAAACGATAAGCCACGCCGAACTGCCACTCGTGGTCGCTGAGGTAGCTGTTGTCGATTGCTCCCAGGCTCGGCGAGGTGAACCGAATGGGCATGCAGCCCTGCGCCTGCAAAGGGCAAGCAATCGCCAGAGAGGCGCCAAGAACGAATTCCGCTAGCGCAATGCGGGAGTTGCCGAGTGAGTAGAGTTGCATGCTCGTGCCTCCGAGAAAAAAGCAACTGCGACGCGTGCTCCTACCATGGATAGCGTGCGATACGCATACTTGAGGACAATTGCTGACGCCCGCGCCTTGTATCACACTGGGGGCGACGGCCGCGAAGTGCAAATCCGCGCACGGGACGCGGAGGCCGGAGACTCGGTCAGACGCGAGCTTTACGCAAGAGGGCCTGAAATCTCTGAGTGCTGCGGTACGGCCTAAAGGCCGGAGTGAAACGCAACTCGAAGAGCGCCCACTCGTTCGTTTCAATCGATTTGTCGAGCCAGCGATACATGTTTGTGGTGTCACCGAGAATCCCGTACACCTGTGCGACGAAGAATCCACTGACCGCCTGCCGGTTTTGCGCGCGCGCTTCGACCATCTCGAGATATGCTTTCGTCTTCTCCCGCTCATTGCAGCGCGCCCAGACCGTCGCTCGTATGACGTCTTCGCCCGACGCGAGAGGAAGCAGAATCGTCGGGAGCAACGCGACCGCCTTGTCACAATGATTCTCGAGAGAATAGAGGGCGCTCATCTCCGTCCGAGCGAAATGGTAGTTCTTGTCCATCTTCAACACGACATCAAGCTGTCGTTCCGCAGCGGCTAGGCTGTCGGCGAAATACAGCATTGTGCCGACTCGCGTGCCCACGATGAGCGAGCCGGGGTCCACCCCCCACCCGTGTCGAACGGAGAGAATCGCAGAATCGATCTGGTTGCTCCCGAGATATGCCCAGCCCTGAAACAGCCAGGCCGCCGATTGCATTGAATCGAGCCGAATCGCCTCGGCAAACTGCGCCTTGGCAGCCACGTAGTCGCGATCATAGAAGGCCTTTGTGAAGCCGTACTGGGTATGCGCGTACGCGGAATTGCTGTCCAGCGCCAGCGCACGGATTACGTCGACCTTCGCCTCGGCGAAGAAGCGCGCGGGCGCCGAATCGCCGAAGACACCGCGCAAATTGAGGGCGCTCGCGAGCCCCGCCCAAGCGTCGGCGTACGTCGAATCGAGTCGAATCGCTTCCCGGAAGAGAGTGATCGCATTCGTCAATCCCTCCGGCGTGCGCTGTTCCGCATACCAGCGCGCAAGCATCAGCGTATCGTGCGCCGCCGGATTCGATGTGCGTCGAGCGTGTGATACAGCGAGCTGCTCGGACGATTGCGTGAGTCGAAAGTCCGAGACGATCGACTGGGACACGCTGTCCTCGAGCGCAAACTTGTTGTCCGCGCTATTGGTAAAGGCCACGGACCCCAGGCTCACGTTCCGCATCACATCGTAGAGGCGTGCCGTGATTCGAATCGAGCGTCCTTCGCGCCGCACGGAGCCCGTCAGCAGCGTCCCCACCTGCAACGCGTTTCCGATCGTCGCCAGATCGCGCTCCCGGCGAAAGCGGGGCGCGGATGCGAGCGGCCGCACGGTCAGCCCGGGCACACGTGTCAGCGCGTCGAGAATCTCTTGCGGCATCTGGTCGCCCAGATACGCATCGGCCGAGTCCTGAATCTCGAACGGCAGCGCCGCGATAGAGAGACTTGGAACATCGTTCGCTACGAGCAATCGATGCCGCGCGACGTACGCGACACCGGCTAGACTCGCGAGACCAGCGAGCGCCGCGACTGCCACAATTACACGCGGGCGGCGACGACGCGCTGGCCGGAGCGCCGCACCCGTACCCTCTAGTGACGCCTGCATGGCCGCAGCCGTCGGAAATCGCTGCGCAGGATCCTTCTGCAGCGCGGTGAGCACGCTGTCGTCGACGTGCGCCGGAATACCCCTGCGCACCTTCGACGGGGGCACGGGCGCGTGCGTTATCACTTTCGCGACGATAGCCTGCGAAGAAGGGCCGACGAACGGCGGTGCGCCCGTCAGCATTTCGTAGAGCAGCGTTCCTACCGCATAGATGTCGGAGCGCGCATCGACGGTGCGGTCTCCGAGTGCCTGCTCCGGACTCATGTACGCCGGCGTTCCAACGGACAATCCGGTCTCGGTCAGCCGATGCTCGCCAGTGCCCTTGGAGTACGCGATCCCGAAATCGGCGACGATCGCGAGCCCGTCGTGGAGCAGGATGTTCTCGGGCTTGATGTCGCGATGAATGATTCCGTGGCGATGCGAATAATCCAGGGCGCTGCAGATTTCCATCGTGATGCGAACTGCATCTCCAACGGGGAGCTGCCCTTCCCGAACGAGGCGCTGTCGCAGCGACTCTCCGTCGACAAACGGCATCACATAGTAGAGCTGTCCGTCCACATCGCCCGAGTCGAAGAGCGGGAGGATGTGCGGGTGCTGTACCTGCGCCGTCGTCCTGATTTCCTTGAGAAAGCGCTCCGCGCCTACGACGGCGGCGAGTTGGGGATGCAGAACCTTGATCGCGACCTGCCGATCGTGCTTGAGATCCCGCGCCAGCCACACGGTCGCCGTCGCACCGGCACCGAGCTCGCGCTCGACGATGTATCTGCCGCTCAGTGCATGCTGGAGGCGAGCGTCCATCGGAAATCTCGCGGAACGTGACAAAGCGATCGAGCGTGCGTGGTCAGTGCGGACCCAGGGCCGTCGTCCATCGGAGCAGTATAGGCGAACCCAGGCTCGCCTGTCCAATCTTCGAACACGCGTCGTGCGCTTAACTCTCCGCTATAAGGGCGTGCAGAGCTTTTCCCGGTATTCATGGGGATAAGACTGTACAGCGGGTTTCGAGCTTCTCATTCGCTCAGAGCCGCGCCCTCCGGAGGAGTGCCAAAAAGGCGCGGTCATTGCGGTAGGCCTTGAATGCAGGCGAGTGTCGCACCATGAAAAGCGTCCACTCGTTATCGTCTACCGCAATATTCAGCCACCGCATGACGCCCTCACGGTCTTGCAATGCCGCGTAGACGGTGGCGGCGCCAAAGGCATTCGCGTACGCGCCGTTATGCCGCCTCACCTCGATTGAGTCGATGTGCCGCACGGCATATTCGCGTTGCCCGCACCGTGCCACGGCGTACGTTTCCAACAAATCTTCGGCCGAGCCGAAGGCCCACCGGCCGACGGGGTCGACATCGAGCGCCTGCTTGCATCTATGCTCTTCCGCATACAGTTTGGCGAGCTCCGTTCGTGCGAAGAGAAAGCCGTTGTCCTGCTTGAGCACCGCATTCAGCACCTGCTCCGCCGCCGACACGCTGTCGGCGAGTTTCAACACGTAGGCCAGCCGCGTACCCACGATCAGCGACCCCGGATCGACTCGCCATCCGCGCCGCATGGATCGAACTGCAGAGTCAACCTGGTTGGCTCCAAGGTACGCCCAACCGCGAAACAGCCACGTCGCCGACTGAGAGGAATCAAGCGCAAGGGCTTTGTTCAATTCGGTGATTGCTCCCGCATAGTCGCGATCATAAAACACCTTCGTGAAACCGTAACTGGTATGTGCAGTGGCGGAGGCATTGTCGAGCGAGATCGCGCGAAGAGCATCGTTCTTGGCCTCTGCGAGATACGGTGCCGAGGTCGAATCACCGAACACGCCGCGGTAATTCAGGGCGCTGGCCAACCCCGCCCACGCCTCGGCGTAGGTCGAGTCGAGTTGGATCGCCTCCTTGAAGAGCCTGATGGCATTCGATAGCGCGTGCGGGGTTCGCTGCTCGGTGTACCAGCGCGCAAGCATGAGGGTGTCGTGAGCGACCGGATTTGTAGTGCGCTGCGCCCGAAACTCCGCGAGCTGTCGTGGGCTCTGCGTCAGATTAAAGTCGGCAACGATGGAGGATGACACGCTGTCTTCGAGCGCAAACTTGTTGTCCGCGCTATTTGTAAAGGACACCGAGCGAAGGCTCACGTTTCGCATCACATCGTAGAGGCGCGCCGTAATTCGAATCGAGCGGCCTTCGCGGCGCACGGTGCCGGTCAGCAACGTCCCCACCTGCAATGCATTCCCGATCGTCGCCAGATCATGCTCACGGCGAAAGCGCGGCGCCGACGCGAGCGGCCTGACCGTCAATCCCGGCACGTGCGTGAGGGCGTCGAGACTTTCCTGAGGCATCTGGTCGCCCAGGTACGCATCGGCGGAATCCTGGATTTGAAACGGCACCGCCGCAATCGACAGGCTCGGCAGATCGTTGCCGGGTGCCGGGCGATGCCTCGCGAGATACGCGGCACCGGCAATAATCGCCAGCGCGGCGATCGCACCAAGCGCGCGTCTCACTCGACGATGCGCTCCCGTACGCGTCCCTTCTGTTCCTTCCAGCGCTACCTGCATCGCAGCCGCTGTAGCGAATCGCCGAGCCGGGTCCTTTTGCAGTGCCGTCATCACGCTGTAGTCGACATGCGGCGGAACGCCTCTGCGCAGCCTCGACGCGTGCACCGGCGTCTTGGTGATCACCCTCGCCACGATCGCCTGCGCCGACGGCCCAACGAATGGCGGTACGCCTGTCAGCATCTCGTAAAGCACCGCCCCGACCGAATAAATGTCGGAACGCGCGTCGATGGTGTGACTGCCGAGCGCTTGCTCCGGGCTCATATACGCCGGCGTTCCGACCGCAAGACCCGTTTCGGTGAGTCGTTGCTCCCCCGGGCTCTGCGAATAGGCGATGCCGAAGTCGGCGACGATCGCCCGACCATCGTGCAGGAGGATGTTCTCGGGTTTGATGTCCCGATGAATGACGCCGTGACGATGCGAGTAGTCGAGCGCGCTGCAGATTTCCGAGGTGATTCGCACGGCGTCGTGAATCGGAAGCTGCGTCTCGCGAACGATCCGCGCCCGCAGCGTTTCGCCATCGACGAACGGCATTACGTAAAAGAGCTGTCCATCCATACTGCCGGAATCGAAGAGCGGCAGGATATTCGGATGCTGGATCTGCGCGGTGGTCCTGATTTCCTTGAGAAACCGTTCCGCTCCGACCACCGCGGCGAGCTCCGGGTGCAGCACCTTGATCGCGACCTGGCGATCGTGCTTGAGATCTCGCGCCAGCCACACCGTGGCGGTCGCGCCGGCGCCAAGCTCGCGCTCGACCACGTATCTGTCGCTCAGTGCTTGCCGGAGGCGAGCATCCATGGGGACCTACGTGAGGTGACGCTGCGGGCGAACGCGAGGGGGCGGGAAAATCTGGAGAGGTCGGTCGCCGAGCTTCGCACCAGTATAGGCGGCCCCAGCCTTACCTGTCCAATCCTTGAATGCTCAGTTCGCTGAATACGCCGTCAACACCCTCGGCCCCGCGTCGGTGATCGCCACCGTGTGCTCGAAGTGCGCCGCCCGCGACCCATCCGCCGTCACCACCGTCCACCGGTCCGGCATGGTCCGCGTCCTCGCCGTTCCCACGCTCACCATCGGCTCGATCGCGATCGTCAGGCCAGCCGTGAGCTTCATGAGCCGCTTCGGCTTTCCATAGTTCGGCACCTGCGGCTCTTCGTGGAACTCCGTGCCGATCCCGTGCCCCACCAGATCGCGCACCACGCTGAAGCCCGCACCCTCGGCCACCGCCTGCACCGCCGCGCCGATATCGCCAATGTGATTTCCGATCACCGCCGCCGCGATCCCCGCCTCCAGCGCGCGCTCCGTCACCGCCAGCAGCTGCTTGGACGTCGCATCCACCTCGCCGATCGCGACCGTCGTCGCCGAATCGGTGAAGTAGCCCTTGTAGCCGACGCCGATGTCGAGGGAGAGCACGTCGCCATCGCGCAGCACGCGCTTCTTCGACGGAATGCCGTGCACGATCTCCTGGTTGATCGAGGCGCACACCGAGCCGGGAAAGCCATACAGCCCCTTGAACGCCGGCGTCGCGCCCTCGTGGCTCCGAATGAACGTCTCCGCCATCGCATCGAGATCCCACGTCGAGACGCCGGCCTTCGCCTGCGCACGCAGATGCGCGACGGTCGCGCCCAGAATGCGCCCCCCCTCGGCCATGATCTCGATCTCTCGCGGAGACTTCAGCGCGATCATTTTCCCAGTCCCTTCATCACGATTTTGGTGATCTCATCGATGTCGCCCAGTGCATTTACTCGTACCACGCGCGGACCGTTGTGATCCCGCGCCTTCGGATCATCGTGCGTCCGCGCGCGCTTCTCGTACCAGGCGACGACGGGCTCAGTCTGCTCGCGATACGCCTTCATCCGCGCGCGGATGGCCTCGGGCTCGTCGTCCTTGCGCCGAACGAGCTTGCCGCCGCACTTGTCGCACGCGGTGCCCGGCTCGCGCCCCTTGTAGGCCATCTGGCACCCCTCGCACGTCGTGCGCGCGCTCAGGCGGCGTACCAGCTCGTCCTCGCCCACTTCGAAGAGTAGCACGGCATCGACGTGACGCCCAAGCTCGCCGAGCACGCGCGCGAGCCCCTCGGCCTGCGGCACCGTGCGCACGACGCCGTCGAGGACGACGCCCTTCGCCTTCCCCGGCTCGGCCAGCGCTTCCTTCATGATGCCGAGGATTACGGAATCGGGGACGAGGTCTCCGCGCTCCATGGCCGCTTTCGCGCGCAGCCCGAGCTCCGTCTTCGCGACGACCGCGGCGCGCAGCACATCGCCGGTGGCCAGTTTGGGGATGCCAATGCGCTCCGCGATTCGCTCGCCCTGCGTCCCCTTTCCGGCGCCGGGCGGACCGAGCAGAACGATATTCATGAGGCGTGCTTCATGATGCGAGCCCTCTGGCGTGAGTATTGGACGGCAACGCTTCGAGGTGCCCGCGTGCTTACGCGCGGTCGCGGAACCTCACACGGGCACCCTTCTTCATGAAGCCGTCGTACTTCCGGATCAGCAGCTGCTGCTGAACCACCTGAACCGTATCGAGTCCCACACCTACGACGATCAGGAGCGACGTTCCGCCAAATCGGAACGGGACGTTGATTGCGTCCGAGATCAGCAGCGGGAGCAGCGCGATCGCCGCAAGAAACAGCGCTCCCGGCAGGGTGATCCGCGTGACGACCCGATCGATGTACTCGGCCGTGCGCGCGCCTGGCTTCACGCCGGGAATGAACCCACCCTGCTTCTTCAGATTCTCCGCAATGTCGATCGGATTGAAGATGATCGACGTGTAGAAGTACGTGAAGAACAGAATCAGAGCAGACATGAGCAGATAGTACCACACCGTGCCGGGCTGGAAATACTCCGCCATCTCCTGCATGCGTGGGGACTTGCTGAACTGCGCGAGCGTGCCTGGAACGACGATCACCGTCTGCGCGAAAATGATCGGCATGACGTTCGCCGCATTCATGCGCAGCGGGATGAAGTTCTTCGCGCTCTCGCGCTGGCGCCCGCGCGCCATCGTCCGCTGCGGAATCTGGATCGGGACGCGGCGCGCCGCGACCGTGATCGCAACCGTACCGGCCACGACGAGCACCATGACGATGCCGAGCAGCAGGAGCTTCGGAAACGCCGTCGTCCCCGTCTGCACGTACTGGAACGTCTGTCCGATGCCCGGCCAGATCCGCTCGACGATCGAGAAGAAGATCAGCAGCGACGCGCCGTTGCCGACGCCGCGCTCGGTGATCTGCTCACCCAGCCACATGACGAACATCGCGCCAGTCGTGAGGAAGAGCACCATCTGGATGCGGAAGGCGAAGCCAGGGTGCACCACCGCTCCCTGCAGCGACTCCGTGAAGAGCGCGTATCCCCACGCCTGCAAAACAGCGATTCCCACCGTCATGTAGCGCGTGTACTGCGTGATCTTGTTCCGCCCCTCTTCCTCGCGCTGCATCTTCTCGAACGTCGGCACGACCGCCGCCATGATCTGGAAGACGATGCTGGCCGAGATGTAGGGTACGATTCCGAGCGCGAACACCGTCGCGCGCGAGAGACCACCGCCCGTGAAGAGATCGTATAGCCCCGCGAGCCCGCCCGCCTGCTGCTGGAAGAAGTCGATCAGCGCGCGGACATCGATTCCGGGCGCGGTGATGTGCGCGCCGAGCCGATAGATCACGAGCGCCAGGAGCGTGAAGCCGATCTTCGACTTCAGCTCCGGCGTCTGAAAGAGATTCTTTACTGCTTCAGCTGGATTCGATTGCGCCATTTTACTCTTCGACGGCGCCGCCCGCCGCCACGATCGCATCGCGCACGGAGGCGCTCACTTTGATGCCGCGCAGCGTCACCGCACGCGTCAGCGCACCCGAGTTCAGCACTTTCGCCGGTCCCTTCTTCCGGCGGATCAGCCCGGCGACCGCCAGCGACTCAGCCGTCACTTCGGTGCCTTCGAGGTCGTTCAGCGCACCGAGGCGCACGATCTGATTCTCCACCCGGAACGGGTTGGTGAATCCGCGCTTCGGCAGCCGGCGCGTCAAAGGCATCTGTCCGCCTTCGAAGTGTGGCTTGCCGCCGCCCGGGCCGTGGTGCCCCGCGCGCGCCTTCGATCCCTTGTGTCCCTTACCGGACGTCTTGCCGGTGCCCGAGCCCGGTCCGCGCCCGAGGCGCTTCCGGTTCCGATGCGAGTCGACAGCCGCCTCGAGGTTGTGCAGGCCGAGCTTCTCGACCGGCTCCTTTTCTTCTTTCGTCGCCATGAGTTACTCCTTCACCGGCGTCACCTTGACCAGGTGCCGCACGCGCTTGATCGCTCCGCGAAGCGAGGGGGAATCCGGCTTCACCACGACGTCCTGATGATGACGCAGCCCGATCGCTCGGAGCGTCGCTCTCATCCGGGCCGTGTGGCCAATGCCGCTCCGCACCTGCTCGATACGAACATCGCCCTTCGTGAGCGTGTTCGCTTCAGTCGTCGCCGGGCCCTTCCCCGGATGCCATACGAATGTCCGTGGCATTACACCATCTCCTTCGATTTCGCGCGCGACTTGTACTGCAGGCTCGAGACCTCGATGTCGCGCTCGCGCGCGATCTGCTCGACGGTCGTCAGGTGATGCAGTCCATCGAGCGTCGCACGCACCATGTTGTGCGGGTTCGTGGATCCGAGGCTCTTCGTCAGAATGTCGCCGACGCCGGCACACTCGAGCACCGCGCGAACCGCGGCGCCCGCGATCACACCGGCTCCCGGCGCGGCGGGCTTCATCAGCACGCGACCGGCGCCATGCTCGCCAATGATCTCGTGCGGAATTGTGCTCCCCGTGAGCGGGATCGTCGACATGTTGCGACGCGCGGCGTCGACGGCCTTGCGGACCGCCTCCGACACTTCGTTCGCCTTGCCGGTCGCAACGCCAACCTTGCCGCGTCCATCGCCCACGGCGACCAATGCATTGAAGCTGAAGCGACGACCACCCTTCACGACCTTCGCGACACGATTGATCGAGATCACGTTCTCGAGGAGATCGCTCCCCTCGCGGTCGCCACCGCGCCCGCCGCCGTCTCGACCGCCACGACCGCCGCCCGGGCCGCCTCGTCCCGCGCCGCCACCAGGGC
>JALYSW010000353.1 GCA_030854615.1 Gemmatimonadota bacterium | reverse complement strand
TTCGGATCCGAGAAGAGCACCACCGGCACGCTCGCTGTCATCGTCGCATCGTCGGTCGCGATCGCGATGTAATGTGCGCTCGCCGCCGACGTTGCATCGTACAACGGAGACTTCCCCGTCTCTCTGCGCCAGATTTCGATCTTCGGCAGCGCTGCCGTCTTGAAGCCCTCCGCGATCACGATATCCGCGTCGGCGAGATACTGCTCCGCGATCTCTTCCGGCCCACGCTCCTCCGTCCACCGCTCGACGAGCGCAAACTTGTCCGGGCTCACCATCGCCACCCGCTCGGCGTGCCCCTCGTGATAGTGCTTATACGTGTCGGTCGTCGACGGATCGATGTTGAAAGTGTGCGATCCGTGCTTCATCGTCATCACGCGATGCCCGCGACGATGCATCTCGGCAGCGAGCTTCACCGTGAGCGTCGTCTTTCCCTGCTTCTTAGTTCCGATGATCGTCACGATCGGCGGTCGAGGCATATTGCTCCGCGAGCGCGAGCTCGTCCGGTGAGTTGACGTTCATGAAGAGCCGATCAGGATCGCCGTACTTCCGCACTTCCTCCGCGACGATGCGGGCGACGCGCACCTGCTCGAAGAATCCGATCACCCGTCGGTCATCGGCGTCGATCGAGCGCTCGATCGGCGCGATGCACGCTGGCGAATAGTATGCACAGAGCGGCTCGAGCCCGCGCCGCGACGATCCGCTCTCCGGCGCGACGACGTCCGCTCCTTCACCCAGCGCGCGGAGCTCCGCGAGCAATCCCTCCGGCACGAAGGGCATGTCCCACGCGACGACGATCACCGCAGTCTTCGCATGCACCAGAGCCGCGTGGATCCCGCCCAGGCTGCCGATCCCCGGACGCACATCGCTCGCCACGCGTACGCTTGGGAGCCACGCCGCGGCGGCCGGATCGTTCGCGATGAGCAGGAGCGAGTCCGTGACCGCGCCAAGCACCCCGGCGACGCGATCGATGACGCGCTCGCCGTGGACCCGCTCCAGCCCCTTCGGCCGTCCGCCGTACCGCGATGCCTGCCCGCCTGCCAGGATCACGCCAGTGCACGCCGCGCTCACGTCTGATGCAGCTGCGGTGTGCCGCTGACCGCGCGTCCGACGATGCCCATCCCCGTCGCCTTCGCGATGTCCACCGCCATCGTGCTGGGCACGGACGGCGTGGCCACGAGCCCCATGCGCGCACGGGCTGCCTTGAATGCGAGCTCGCCCGAGATGCGTCCCGTCACCAGGAGAATGAGATCCTCGGGACTCTTTCCATCGAGGATCGCCGCGCCGATCACCTTGTCCACCGCGTTGTGTCTCCCGATATCTTCGGCGTGGTACAAGAGCGTCTCGCCATCGGTAATCGCGGCTGCGTGGATGCCGCCGGTTTCCTTGTAGTGCGTACCACGTGCGAAGAGCTCCTTGAAGAGCGCGCGCATTCGTACGACATCAACCAATGGCAGCGCCGACTTCCGACGCGGAAGTGAGCTGAGCGAACCGAGGATGGTCGTGACGGCGCCGCATCCCGACGCGAGCACGCGTCTGCGATCACTCGCTTCTACTGTCTGGAATCGCTCCGCGGGAACGTCGACCCAGAAACCGAGCTCCTGCGCGCACGGGCGCATCTTGAGGATGTCGGCGGCGGTGTCGATGTAGCCCTCGCCGTGCAGCCATCCCACCACGAGCTCGTCGAGCCGCTCGGGGGTGCACATCCACGTCACCGCGGGCGCGCCGTTCACTTCGAGCCAGACGGGCGCCTCTTCCACCGCATCGAGCGAGACGGCCGGATTGGTCATCCTCGGAATATACCGCGATTCGGGGGTGGAGCGGGCGAAGAACGGCTGCTACGCCGGGCCGGTATACTCCGACGCGATCGTAGCGTCCTCGCGCACGATCACGCTCGTCACGCAGGTGGGGCCGGTGAGTCCAGCAGCCACGCGCTCGTAGATAAAGCGCGCGAGATTCTCCCCCGTCGGGATCAGCTTTCCGTCGGCGAATTCGGGGAGCTGCGCGGTAATGTCGGCGCCGTGGAAGCGCGAGCGGACCTCGCGATCGAGCAGCTTGTCGAGCGCCCCGAGGTCGACGACCATCCCCGTTTCCTCATCGAGCGGGCCGCTCACGGTGATGTCGCACGCGTAGTCGTGCGAGTGCGCGGTGGTCGCTGCGCCGAAGCGCTGTTCATTGCGCGGCCCGCTCCAGTCAGAGCGCCAATAGCGATGCGTGGCGGTAAACGAAACACGGCGCGCGAGCGAGAACACGTGTTAGCGCCTCACGGGCGTGATGTGCGGGTGCACCTGCATTTGCCGTCGTCGATCAGCCGTCGCGTCCTTCCGGGGTCGGCTCATTCGGCGGAATCCACGGCACACCATTTTCCATCACACTCTCCATGTCCCGCGTCCCGTAGAGCGACGCATCATCGTCATCCGTCGCCAGCTGCGCCTCTTCGTCAGTTGCGGAGAGATCGCTTCCACCCAGCAGCGAGCTGTCGCTGCGTTCGGCCGCGCGGGCGACGGCGTCGTCCGCCGCCTCCGGCTCCTGATCGCGACGTATCGGATCCACGAACAGCTCGTTCGAATAGCTTTCGAGGCCGATGACATCGCTCAGCACATGATCGGCGATCTGCTTCTCGCCCTCGGTGCCGACGCGGCCGGAGAGCGTCACGTAGCCGTCCTTCACGTGCACGAGAATTCCGTCGACGTCGATCGCGTCATCCTGTGCCAGCTGATCGCGCACGAGCCCGTGCAGCTCCGCGTCGCTCAAATCGTCGAGATCGAATACGTTCTCAAAATCCTGTGCCATGTCGCGCCTCGACTAGCGTGAGAAGATGTACGTGATCCCGAACGAGATGACGGCGTTCTGCGTCCACTCATTCTGGACTTGACTCGAGGATAACACTGCGGTGCCCCCGGTGGGCGCAAGAAAGTACGCGCCGGGATACGAGAGCTGCCAGAAGTAATCCGTCACGTCGAGACGCGCCCCCCATGGGCCGTGGGTAACGAACTTGAGCCCCGCGGTGCCGTGAATTGCAAAGCCGGTGCCGAAGCGGTAGCCGCCCACATCCCGCGCGTTGCGGCTCGTGGCCACCCCGCCTCCGAAGCCGACCTCCGGTATGAAGTGGTGATAGCTCTTCTGCCCGGTGAGCGCGAGGTTGATCCCGGCATCTGCAATCCAGATCGGGTCGGAGACCTCGCCGAGGTCGCGCGCTACACCGATCTTGGTCGGGTCGAGAACTTTGCGGATCGACGACGCGCGCCCGATCCGGAAGGCGAAGCTCGCCGGCCCGCCAATGTGCAGCCCGTAGCGCACACCGAAGATCGAGCTCGACTGCGGTCCGATGCCCGCCTCACCGGTATTGCCGCCGAAGTAGCCGCCCCAGAGCGAGAAGTCCTGGTGATAGTCGAAGTCCTGATACGGGCTCTTGTCCGGCGCGCTTCCCACCTGCGCGGCGAGTGGTGCGGCGCCCAGGCAGAGCAGTGCGGCGGTGAGTACGAGCTTCACGATGCGGCTCCCATCTCTCTGAGGTCGATCCCGGTCATCTCGGTGGG
>JALYSW010000350.1 GCA_030854615.1 Gemmatimonadota bacterium | reverse complement strand
AAGCGCATGAAGCAGGTGGGCTCCGTGGAGATACCGCAGGAAGCGTTTCTCGCGGTGCTGCAGGTGGATTGATGGCCCTCGCTGCTGCGACGGGCCCACACCAGCTGGTCGTGCAGACCAGCTTCCTCGGCGACACCGTGCTCACCACCCCGCTCATCGCGGAGCTCGCCAAGCGAGGTCCGGTGGACGTGGTCGTGACGCCCGCTTCGGCACCGCTGCTTGCACGCAATCCCGACATCCACGAGCTCTTCGTCTATGACAAGCGCGAGGGCGATCTCGGCCAACGGAATTTCCGGAAGCTCGCGTGGCGGCTGCGCGAGGTGACCGCGCCGGACCGCGCCACCTCGCGCGCGTATCTCGCGCAGCGCTCGGTGCGGAGTGCGGCCCTGGCGACGGTTGCCGGCTTCGCGGACCGCGTCGGCTTCGAGGGATCGATGACGACGATGCTCTACACGCAGGTCGTGCCGTACCGCGAGGATGTGCATCACGCGCAGCGGCTCTGGCGCCTGGCCTTCCCCGGACTCACGCCGCCAGAGCCGACCGCGGAAACGCTGCGGCCGAAGCTCTTCCCCGGCGACGCGGAGCGCGCGGCGGTCGATGCGCTGCTCGGCGCGGGAAGCGACGATCGTCCGATCATTGCGCTCGCCCCCGGGAGCGTGTGGGCGACCAAGCGCTGGCCCTACTATGCGCAGCTCTCGAAGGAGCTCGGGCGTCGCTTCAGGATCGCGATCGTAGGCGGCCCGGCGGACCGATCGGAGGCCGCATCTATCGCGAATTTTTCCGGCGCGCAAGGGGTGGTTGACGGCACGGCTTCGTTGTCGTTGCTTGCCTCATCCGAATTGATCGGACGTGCAAAATTGCTCGTCACGAATGATTCGGCGCCGCAGCATCTGGCCTCGGCCATGGGGACGCCGACGATCACTATTTTTGGGCCGACGGTCGAAGATTTTGGCTTCGGTCCGCTGGCACCTCACTCCATCTCCCTGGGACTCGACGCGCTTGCCTGCCGCCCCTGCCACCATCACGGTCCTCCCCGCTGTCCCCTCGGGCACTGGCGCTGCATGCGCGAGCTCGATGTCGACGCGGTCGCGGCTGCGGTGGATGCGGTGCTCAGTGCGAGTTGACGTGGACGCGGGCGAGCTGTTCGCGCGAGCGAATGGGGTTCACCCGTGAGCGAGCACTTCATAGTCGGCGTCGATCTCGGTGGCACGAATATCGTCGTCGGCGCGATGCCCGAGGACGGCAGCCGTCAGCTCGCCGTGCGCCAGGCGCCGACGCGCGCCGAGGAGGGCGCGGAGGCGGTCGTCGATCGCATCGCGGCGATGGTCGGCGATGTCATCGCCGACGTCACGAAGAGCGAAAAGGCGCGCAAGGAGGACTTCCTCGGCGTTGGTGTCGGCGCGCCGGGGCCACTCGACCGCGAGCGCGGCATGGTCGTCGTCGCCCCGAATCTCGGCTGGCGCGACTTTCCGCTGCGCGATTCGATCTCGAAGCGCGTCGGCCTCCCCGTCGCGCTCGACAACGATGCGAATTGCGCGACGATCGGCGAATGGTGGAAGGGCGCGGCTCAGGGTGCGAAAAACGTCGTCGGCATCACCATTGGCACCGGCATCGGCGGCGGACTGATCATGAATGGCGTGCTCTATCACGGTTCCTCGGACGTCGCGGGCGAGATCGGGCACACGACCATCGACTCCACGGGGCGCTACTGCCGGTGCGGGAACTACGGCTGCCTCGAGGCGTACGCGTCGGGCCCCGCGATCGCGCTGCGTGCGCGTGAGGCACTCGAGCGCGACGAGGTGTCGTCGTTGCGACGGATGGTCGACGGACAGCTCGGCGAGCTCACTGCCGCAACGATCTATGCCGCCGCGAACGCCGGCGACTCGCTCGCGCTCGAGGTCGTGCGCGACACCGCGAGGTTCCTCGGCACCGGCATCGGGAATCTCCTCAACATTCTGAATCCCGACATCGTCGTCATTACCGGCGGCGTGACGCAGGCCGGGGAGCCGCTCTTCGAGCCGCTTCGCGCAGAAGTGAAGCGCCGCGCGTTCCGCCCAGCTGTCGAGGCATGTCGCATCGTCGTCGGCACGTTGGGCAGCAGCGCGGGCATGGTCGGAGCGGTCGCGACATTCAAGCAGCAACGCCTCGGAGCGGTCTGAGATGATACGGCGCAAACGACTCGGCGTCATCAGCACCTTCGTGTGGGACACGATTTACGGACGCGATCCGCGCTCGGAGCCGGTAACCGAGTGGGGCGGCTGCGCGTACGCGCTCAGCGCACTCGACGCGACTCTCGCCGATGACTGGGAGATCGTCCCCCTGGTAAAGGTCGGCGACGATCTCGCGCCGCGCGCGCGCGAGTTCATCGCGACGCTCTCGCACGTTGCGCCCGACGCCGCGCTCATCGGCGTGCCGTATCCGAACAATCGCGTCGAGCTTCGATACGAGACGAGCGAGCGTCGCGCCGAGAAGCTGACGGGCGGGTTGCCGGGGTGGAGCTGGCTCGGGCTCAAACCGCTGCTCCGCGATCTCGATGCGCTGTACATCAACTTCATGAGCGGATGGGAGCTCGACCTGGAGACGTGCCAGCTCATCCGGCAGAATTTTGCCGGCCCCATCTACTGCGACCTGCACATGAAAGTGCATGCGGTGCAGGCGGACGGCTGGCGCGTGCTGCAGCCGCTCCCCAACATCGATCAATGGTGCCGCTGCTTCGATCTGCTGCAGATGAATGAGGACGAGGTCACCACCGTCGCGCGCGATCCGATGGAGCTCGCAGCGACGGCCATGATGGCGGGCGTGCAGTGCCTCACCGTCACTCTCGGGTCACGCGGCGCGGTCTACTTCGCCGCGCCCGGCTTCGACCGGATCGCCGATCTGAAGAAGCCGGGCGCGTCCGCGGATTTCGGACCGCTGCGCACCGCGCTGGTTCCCGTCCCCACGATGTTCGACTCGGGCGATCCGACCGGTTGCGGCGATGTGTGGGGCGCGACGTACTTCTCGCGCCTGCTCGCCGGCGATGACATCGCCGCGGCCATGCGCGCCGCGCACGGAGCGGCGGCGCGCAACGTGATGTTTCGCGGAGCGTCGGGACTCACGCGTCATCTGCGCGGGGAGCTGATTACCCAATGACGACGATCATCAATCTTCCGCCGTCGCTCGACGAAAAGACCTTCGAGACGGTGCTCGAGCAGCTCGCGCCGGTCCCCATCGACGAAAAGGTGCTCCTCGACGGGCGGCACACGCGCTGGGCGTCGCCATACGGGCTCACCGCGCTGCTCACCGTCGCACAGACGCGCGCGGAGAAGCCCGGGCTCGTGTCCCCCGAGTCCGAAGAGACGGGATCGTACTGGGCGCGTACCGGATTCTTCAAGCACGCCGAGGATCTCTTCGAAATGCACGGCACGACGCATCGCGCGCGCGCCAGCGGTGAGTCCGACGTTCTGCTCGAGATCACATCCGTCGCCAAGAGCGAAGATGTGCACGAGGTGGTCGGACGTATCCAGCAGAAGTCGGCATCGATTCTCGTGAAGGAGCTGAACATTGACGCAAAGGCCACGATGGGCTTCGCGATGACGCTCTCCGAGGCGTGTCAGAACATCGTCGAGCACGCGGGGCGCGGCGGGTGGGTCGCCGTGCAGACATATCGCTGGCAGAAGCGCCTCGGCCGCCGCGTCGTCGTCATCGCCGTGTGCGATGCGGGCGTCGGCTTCCGTCAGTCGCTCGAGAGCGCGCAGGGCCGGCGCATGAGCGACCGCTGGGACGACGGGATGGCGCTCGAGGAAGCCGTCATTCGCGGCGTGAGCCGCTTCCGTGATCCGGGACGCGGACAGGGGCTCGCCGGCGTCCGTCGCTACATCGGCCGGTGGGACGGCAAGCTGTCCGTCCGCTCCGGCACCGCACGAATCGCAATCGTACCGAGCTGGGATGAGGATGTCCCACTCGAAGAAAAGCTGCCGCCATTTCCAGGTGCACAGATGCAGATAACCATACCGGAGCGGATTACCGACCGGTGATCAATCACATCGACCT